>JBOGJY010000321.1:0-15707 GCA_050745325.1 Terriglobia bacterium | reverse complement strand
GTTTTTAAGAGTAAAGGCCGGCGGCCAGAGGCCGCCGCTACAATACCGGATGGGCCGTGCGCTCGTCGCCACGCGCGTTCCGTGGTTATAATATTCGCTTGGAACTAACGCTATGGACAACGGTTCTTCTCCAACTGGCTCATCGGGCGGAAAAGGCGAAATGCTGCGCGGCTTTTGGTATCCGGCGCTGCTGAGCGCCAGGATTGCTCGCGGTAAGCTGCGCAAGGCGCGTCTGCTTGACGTGCCTCTGGCCATCGGGCGCGACTCTGACGGGTGCGCCTTTGCCATGCGCGATGCGTGTCCGCATCGCGGGATGCCGCTCACCTGCGGGCGCGTCGACGGGCAGGTGGTTGAATGCTCCTATCACGGCTGGCGGTTCGACGCGCACAGCGGCCAGTGCCGCGAAATTCCTTCCTGGGTGCCCGGCGACAAACTGAAGATTGACCGCATCTACGCCTCTTCCTTTCCGTGCGAAGACCAGGACGGTTATGTCTGGGTCTACCTGCCGGACCCGCAAGCCCGCGAGCAAGATGTCCCGCCCGCGCCGCGGCTGCCCGTTTTCAGCAGGGACTACCGCATCACGCATCTTTCCGCCGATCTGCCGGTGAATGTTGACCACGGCATCATCGGGTTGATGGACCCTGCCCACGGGCCATTCGTTCATCAATCCTGGTGGTGGCGCAGCCGCAAGAGCATCCGGCAGAAGGAGAAGGTGTTCGAGCCGATTCCGGACGGCTTCCGCATTCGCGCGCATAAGCCATCGTCGAACAGCGGCGCCTATCGGCTGCTCGGCGTCTATGGCCAGCCGGTTACCACCACCATCGAATTCGTGCTGCCCAACATGCGTTTTGAGCAGATTCATTGCGGCGACAAGTGGTTCTCCAGCCGCGCCACCGTGACGCCGATTAGTCAGGCTGAGTGCCGGATCGACTTCTGCGCCGCGTGGAATGTGTTCCGCCATGTGCCGTTTATGGTCACCATTTTCCGCCTGTTTGCCCGCACCTTCATCGGCCAGGACCAGCGAACCATGGAAATGCAGGCCGAGGGTCTTCAAAGCAATCCCAACCTGATGCTGATTGACGATGCCGACCGCCCCGCCAAGTGGTACTTCCAATTGAAACAGGCGCACCTTGAATCCCGATCGAGCGGCGAGCCGATGGTTCATCCCATTCCAGGCCCCGTCACGCTGCGCTGGATGAGCTAGTGGCTTACCTGGAACGCCGCCCATCATGGCGGCGCGTCAGGGTCCGTCTCTTGACCCTGCGGCAGTTCCGCGCCGAATGAGAAAAACCGCAGCGTTAAAAAGCGAACGCTGCGCTACAATTATTAGAAACGTTGATTCTAAAGACTCGCTAGGCTTCGTTCCGCGAATTTGTTAGTTTACCCATTCCCTCACGGCCGTTTTCTAATCTTTGGGCGCCTGTCTTGTAGCCCAGGCGCTGCCACCTTGGGGCGCGGCAAGCAGCGCCCCTACAAAGCCGATCACAGGACATTGAGAATTTTGAGACAAACGAGATAAATAGGATGGTTTTTCGCCACTCGCAAAGCCCGAAAATTACGGCTTGAGGTTGCAGCGCAGGGTCCGCCTTTTGATGCCGCGGCGGCTGCGCGTCGAGGCGCAGTTTGAGGTAGAGGTGGCTTTACGCCGCCATTGGCGAGATAAATCGCCGCCAGATCCGCCAAGCAACTCCTCTTATGAGGCTAGTGTCTCAGTTTTGGGCCGAACGGGGTGTAGCGCCGGGCTTCCGCCCAGCACATGCCGCCCTAAAGGGCGGTGCTACGCCTGAAACTGAGACACTACCCTCGTGAGGGGTTTCATTGACAGCCTCGAAGCCCCCGAAGTAAGCTCGGTCAAGCGCAGGCTGGCAACGGTGATCGACGCGCCCTGCGCATTCTCTTATGAGCCCAACGGCGTTTTGCGCATTTTTGGGCGGACTGCTGGCTCTGGCCTTCATCGCCAACCGGCTCTACCGGCTTACCCGCGTTCCCGACGTGATCGTCCTGATGGCGGTCGGGTTGATGCTCGGTCCGGTCCTCGGATGGGTCAAGGCGGCCGGGTTTCAATCCGTCACGCATATCTTAGGGACGCTGGCCCTCATCCTCATTTTGTTCGAAGGCGGCCTCGAGCTTAATCTGCGCGACACCCTGCGCCACTTCCCGGGCGGCGTCCTGCTGGCAATATTGGGTTATTACATCAGCACGGGCATGGTCGCCGCCGTAGCCTGGAAGATCCACCTTTTCGGGCTGCGGGACGCCTTGCTGGTCGGCGCCGTTCTCGGATGCGTGAGCAGCTCGATTATGCTGCCGGTGCTGCAGCAGATCAAGCTGACGAACGCGGTCCGGGTGACGCTGCTGATCGAGGGTTCGCTCGGCGACGTGCTCGGCGTCCTTACGGTGAGCGTTCTGCTTTCAATCGGGGGAGATACCGGACCCCAGTTGACGGGCTTTTTAGCCGGGATCTTCTCGAAGCTTCTGGTGAGCGTTGCCGCGGCCGTGGTGATTGGAATTATATGGACTCGCGTCCTGCGCGTCCTCGCCGAGCAGCGCTTTTGGCAGGTGATGACCTTATCCATCCTGCTGCTGGTTTATGCGGCTGCGCAGGCGTTGAGCCATGGAGGGCTGATCGCCGTCTTCGCGTTTGGGCTCACTCTGGCTAACGTGCGCCATGCCGATCCCTGGGGAATTGCCAGCACGATCGGAGTCTCGTCCGGGGAGCCGCAGCATCATTTGCAGATTCTTTCCTTCCACTCCGAGCTCGCCTTCCTGGTGCGGAGTTTCTTCTTCATCCTGCTGGGAGTGGTGGTGAAAATATCGGGCCTGCAGGGTTACGTTGGATTTACCCTGGCGGTTTTCGCGGCTTTGGTTGCCGCCCGCCTGATTGCGGTTGAGGCCACCGGCTGGACCTGGAAGGAAAAGAACCCGCGCGAGAGGCGCGTGGCCATGCTCCTGTTCCCGCGCGGATTGATTACCGCCGTGCTGGCGATCGAAGTGATTGAGGCGCAGGGCGCCGCATTTTCTTTTCTGCCCGCGCTCGCGTTTTCGATGATTCTTCTGACTAATGTTCTGGTCGTGGTTGCGAGCGTCCGCGCGGGGCCGAACCCGCCCCCAGGGCCGCCCGCCCCCATCGAAGGGGACCATCCGGTAACCGCCTCCGCATCCTGACCCTGGCCGGGTGAGGAGCTTTGCCGGACTTTAGAGTCGGTATGAAAACGCCGGAAAAGGCGCTGTAGCGGCGGCGTCTCGCCACCGAAACGATTGAAAATAAAGCACGGCGGCGGTGGACGCCGCCACTACAACCGCAGGGAGAATTTCCACCCATGAATTACCCATTCGTTGCAATTCCTGAGGCGCAGATTCCGCGCGCCGCCGCGCCCATCTTCCAGCACATGCTGGATACTTACGCGAGTGAAACCAATAAAGTGATTTCAGTCTGGCGGGAATTTTCGGGCGAGGATTTGGTCTTCCGGCCGCACCGGCGCTCAAGCTCCGTAGAAGAGGTGATGAAGCATGAGTTGCTTTCGCAGCGCCGATTCTTCGGCGAGTTCCTGGGGGCGCCGGAGCCGCCGGCGGATGAAACGTTGCCGCCCATAAGCGCGCCCGAAGATTTTTCCCGTCGCCTGCTGGAGCTTGCCCTTCCCAGGCTCGCTTATTTCGCGCCGAAGAATGAGGCTTGGTGGCTGGAGAGGGTCGCCTTCTTTGACGTCGAGCGCGAGCGGGTCTGGATCTTCTGGCGCAGGCTGCTGCACACAGCGCATCACAGAACTCAGCTTGCGGTTTGCCTTCGGCGGTTGGGTAAGCGCGTCCCCCCGATTTACGGGCCTACTGCGGACGCAACCTGGAAAGACGCGGACCCTACAACGTCCGTAGAAGCGGCCGGGCGGCGGGCGCCGGGGCCTTCGGACAAACGATGAACTTTCGAACCACACTTACCCGCAGTGAGTGTACGGAAGCGCAGATCCCCTCACCCGTCCCGCGATGCGGGACCCCCTCTCCCCCTTTTCAGGGGGCGAGGGCAGTAGATCAGAAAATTTCAACCCTCTTCCTGTGGGAGAGAAGAACCATCGAGGAAGCGGCGGTCCCCATCGCGGTGGGCGAGGGCATTATAACGGTCCGGTTGAAACCACGTCCCGACGGGACTTTCACAATGGATTTACGAGGCCCAACACTAGACTCCCGCCCGCAGAGCGTCAAGCTGATGTTCTAACTCAACCGCGCGCGGAAAGAGGATGTAATTTTCGAGGTAGATATGCTGGTGCATATCCTGCTCGAACTCTCTGAGGCCTTGGTAGAGGCTACGGGTGCTGTTGCAGGCATCCTCGGGAGGCTGGTAGCCGTGGCTCAGTTGGTTCATCTCCTTCAGCTCGGCGCCGGAATCCTCGTGTTCCCGGATCATCATGCTGATGGGATTCCGGATCGTGCCGAAAGGAGGCCGCGCCATGGTCTGCTTCCGGCTCGCCGCGCGCTCCATTTCGAGAATCATGGGAAAGAGCGTGCTCTCTTCTTTCATCAGGTGCATTGAAAGCTCTTTCTTCATTTGGTCAAAGAGCGACTGCATCCGGCCGAGTTCAGGGCGCCTCGCTCCGTGCGCCTGAACCACTTTATCCAGTAAAAGGGCGATTCGTTCTTGTTCCTGCCGGCAGTATGCGTGGTGTTTTCCTACGACGTGCTCGATCACATCCGCAAGCGGCGCATGACTCCAGTCCGTAGCGCCTTCGCGGGCTGGCTCGCCCGCCGCTTCGAGCGCCTGAATGACTTCACTGAGCGGCCGGTTCGCGGCGCGGCACGCCTCCCCGAGCGGCTTCGCGCCCCCGCAACAGTAATCGATTCCCATTTGTTCAAACACGCGCGCCGCGTTGGGCGCTGCGGCCACAATATCTTTCACCGGTTTACTTGTGTCTACGTTCACATCATCCTCCCTGGCTCGGGCAAATTACGAGCATCTTACTGAGGATTACCCATTATAGTGACGCTGTTTTCTGGCGCCGCGCTCTCTGAGCGCCGAAAACCGGCGGCGGGACGCCACCGCTACAATGATGGATGTCACTATAACGGGTAATCCTCAATACTGCGCTTAGACTAGGCGGACGCTGCGCCAGAGTCGATGACAAAAGTCATACCGAACCAGCCTGGAAGGCTTGGAAAACCGCCGGTCCAGGGGCGCTTTACGAGCCGGTTGATTCGAGCGCGAACAAGTCTTCCACCGTTTCGCGCCGCCGGATGAGGCGGGCGCACGAACCGTCGATCATGACTTCCGCCGGACGCGGACGAGTATTGTAATTCGAGGAAAGCGAGTACCCGTAGGCGCCGGCGGTTAAGATGGCCAGCATATCACCCGGCGCAACTTCGGGCAGCTCGCGGTTTTGGGCAAGAAAGTCGCCGGTCTCACAAATCGGCCCCACCACGTCGGCAACAAATTTTCCGTTTGCCGCCTCGCGGAGCGGCGCGACCTCGTGGAACGACCCGTAGAGCGCCGGCCGCACCAGGTCATTCATTCCCGAGTCCACAACGACGAAGTTTTTGGCGCCGTTGCGCTTCACGTAGAGCACGCGGGTGAGCAGCAGGCCGGCGTTGCCAACAATCGCGCGGCCGGGCTCGACCACCAGGCCATAAGGTGTGCCGCGAATGCGGGTTTCGAGACCTTCAATGAGGCCCGGCAGATCGAGCGGAGACTCTTCCTCATAGCGGATTCCGAATCCCCCGCCGATATCGAGGCGCTGAAGCGGAAGGCCCTCCGAGCGCAACTGATCCGCCAGAGAGCGGATTTCGTCGAATGCCGCGAGGAACGGGTTTACATCCAGAATCTGCGAGCCGATGTGGCAGGCGATACCCCGAATCTCAATCTCCGGCCATGCGCCCGCCTGCCGGTAAAGGCGGAGAGCCTCTTCCTTGGGCACTCCAAACTTGTGCATGGATTGCCCGGTTGAGATGTAGGGATGCGTTTCGGCCTCCACGTCCGGGTTCACGCGGATTGCAACCGGAGCGCGGCGGTTGAGGTGCGAGGCCCGGCGGCGAATAAGATCGAGCTCGCCAGAAGACTCGACGTTGAACATCAGAATGCCGGCATTGAGCGCGCGGTCGATTTCCGCTTGAGTTTTTCCCACGCCCGAAAAAACCACGCGCGCCGGATCGGCCCCGATTTTTTCCACGCGAGCCATCTCTCCGCCGGAAACAATGTCAAAACCGGCTCCGGCCTTGGCTAGAAGCCGCAAAATGCTGAGATTGGAATTAGCCTTGACGGAATAACACACCTCGGCCCGGAGGCGGGAAAGTCCCTGTTTAAATTTTTGAAGGTTTCCGGCAAGCGCCGCCTGGCTGTAAACGTAAAGCGGGGTTCCAAACCGGGCGGAGACCTCTTCGAGCGGCGTTTCTTCGCAGAAAAGGTTTTGCGAACGATATTGAAGATGCGGATTGGGGAAAGAATTCATAGGCTCCGGATGCGGCTGTCCCCGCCGCGCCGCCGCAGCAAAGGATCATCGCGCCTTCATCACAAGCAAGGTCTGATCGTCGCGCGGAAGACGCCCCTGCTCGAAGTCGCCAATCTCGTCAAAGACCTTGGCGATGATCTCGCGCGGCCGGCGGCCGGCCTGTTCGCGCAGAATGTTTTCGAGGCGCCGGGCGCCAAACTCTTCGCGCTTGGAGTCGACCGCCTCGAGCAGGCCGTCAGAGAACATCGCCAGCACATCGCCTTTCTCAAGTGTCACCGATATCTCATCGTGCTCGGCATGATCCAGCAAGCCCAGCGGCACCCCCTCAGCCTTGATCGATTGAACGCGGCGCCCGCGGACCAGGATGGGGAGCGGCATGCCTGAGTTTGCCAGCCGCAGCAGGCGGGCCTTGGGTTCCCAGACGCAATAGGTCAGCGTGATGAAGTGGCCCTCGATCTTGCGCTCGAGCAGCAGGACGTTGAGCTTTTTCAATATGCCGGTAGGGCTTAGCCGCTGAGGCGCCAGGCTCCGCAGCGTCCCCATCGCCATAGCGCCAAACAGGGCCGCTGGCGCTCCCTTGCCGCTCACGTCTCCGATGGCCAGCACGTGCCGGTCCTTTCCATAGTCGAGGAAGTCATAGAGGTCGCCCCCCAGCTCGCGCGCGGGGCGGAAGCGGACGCTCACCTCAAGGCCAGGAATCTGGGGGTTCGGCGTGGGCATCAGGTGCATCTGGATTTCGCGCGCCCGCTCAAGGTCGCGCTCCATGCGCGCCTCGCTGCGCACCACGCGCTCATAAAGCCGCGCGTTCTCGATGGCAATGGCAATCTGCGGCGCAAGCGTGGAAAAGATGCGCGCGTGCTCCTCCGCGAAGTAGCCCTTTTGCGCGCTAACCATGTCAACCACGCCAATTACGCGGTCGCGATAGAGCAGCGGCACGGCGAGCTCCGACTTCATATCGGGGTCCATGAACACGGTGCGCTCATCCTGTTCGACTTCGGCCACAATAACGGCCTGCCGCGTGGCCGCCGCCGCGCCCACGATTCCCTGCTCGAAGCGGACGGTCACCTTATCCGGCGCGCTCTGGTCCCGCTTCTGTGTGATGACGGCGTTGAACGTGCGCGAGGCGTCGTCGGCCAGTAAAATGGTGAACCGGTCGTAATTAATCAACCGCGTGGTCAGGGTTGCGATCTTACGCAGCAACTCGTTCAGGACCAGCACGGAACTGAGCTCGCGGCTGATTTCGTTCAAAAGTTGCAACGTCCTCCACTGGCGCTGGCTGCGCCGGTAGAGACGCGCATTTTCGATGGCCACGGCGATGCGGCCGGCCAGCAACTCGAGCAGGTTCTGGTGCTGCTCGGTAAAAAACCCAAGCCACGGCGCTTCGAGATCGAGCACTCCGATGACCCGGTTCTTGAAAATCAACGGAACCGCGAGCTCTGAGCGCACAGCGGGAATGGACTGAATGTAAGCCGCCTCCTCGGTCACATCGTTCACAAGAACCGACTTTCGCGTCTCGACCGCCCGCCCCACAATTCCTTCCGTCACCTTGATCCGCAGGTCACGCACGGAATCCCGCGGATGGCCCACGCTGAAACGGATGCGCAGCTCCTGCGCCTTTTCATTCAGCAAGAGAATGGCAAAAATGTCGTAGTCAATGACCGCTTTCACCGTTTCGGCGATCCGCTGCATCAGCTCGTCAAGATCGAGGGTTGTGTTCAAACGCTCCCCCGCCTGCACCAGGAGCGTGAGAAGCTCGGTGAGTTCGAGTGGTTTTGCCGAGGTTTTCAGCGTCTCTTCTATTGCCATGTTTTCTTGCCCAGAGACCGTGAGAGTAAGCCCAGCGATTGGCTTCGAAATCGCACGGATATCCGGTTATTCCGCTTGGGTGCTGCCCGGCGCCGGCTGATGCTGGAAGATTTTCTCGATCCGCTTCGGGGTCAAAATGAGACAGTTTTGCATTGCTCCGCTAAGTTGTCCAGAGAGCAGGATTATCAAGACCATTTTAGCATACGCGGCTCCGGGCTTTAGAATCCTCGGCGCGCCTTGCCGCTGTGGCCAACTACCTTATAATGGTTTCTGATGCTTATTCTGGCTCTCGACACAACCAGCCAATGGGGCGGCGCAGGGATATTCCGGGATACCGAATGCCTCGCCACTATTCCCCACCAAGGCCCGCCTGACTATTCGGTGAGCTTATTTCAAGACGTTGACGATCTGCTCGAACGGGCTGGCGTTTCGTTAAGCGATATCGATCTGTTGGCGGCAGCGAACGGGCCAGGCTCTTTCACCGGCATTCGCGTAGGCCTTGCCGCCGCACAAGGCTGGGCGGATGCGCTCAAAAAGCCTTGGCGCGGCGTTTCCATCCTCGAAGCTATGACGGAGGCGGCGGAGACACGTTTTGCGCTGCCCGTTCTGGATGCGCGCCGCGGCGAATTTTACGCGGGATGGTTCGAGTGCGCTCTTCCCGGCCGGGAAACCGCAGAGAAGCCATCGGCGCCTCGCGCGGCCTTTCGATTTGTCCTCTCGGGCGAGGGCGCTTTGCTGAAGCCTGAACGCGTCGCGCCTTTTCTAGAAGCACACCTCGAATCAGGCGCCACCGAACAGGTCCAAGTGGCCCAAGCTGAAAGTTGCACGGTGATCGCGCGAGAAGACGATGTGGCGGCTAGCGCCCTTCAACGGATAATCCCGCCATCTTTCAAATGGAAGACGATCACGTCTTTCCTGGTCCCATCCATTGCGCGCCTGGCCTTTCTCGCCGCGCTGGAGGGCCGGCCCGCGCTGCCGCAGGAAGTCACAGCTTGCTACATCCGCCGCACTGACGCCGAACTGCATCTGAACGGCTGATCGGACCCGCGCGGTTATGATAGGTTGTTATTTTATCTATGCAGAGAGGAACAAAGTCAGAATATGGCAGAAATACGTCCGTTCCGAGCGCTTCATTACAACCCGGAGAAAGTCAAAGACCTTTCCTCCGTCATCACGCAGCCTTATGACAAAATCTCTCAAGACATGCAGAGCCGTTACTACGCCGCGAGTCCGTATAACTTGGCGCGGGTGATTAAGGGCAGGGAAGCGCCCGAAGATTCGCCGCAGAACAACGTCTACACGCGAGCCCATCGTGACCTGAACGACTGGATCAAAAGGGAAGTCCTGATTTCCGGCCAGGAGCCGGCCATCTATCCCTACTCGCAGGAGTATGCCGTGCCCAGCCAGCCGGGCGCGACCAAAGAACGCCGCGGATTCATCGCTCTGCTGAAGCTTGAGGAGTATGCGGCGAAAGTCGTGCACCGCCATGAGGAAACGCTATCCGGCCCGAAAGCCGACCGCATGGAGCTGCTGAAGAAAACCCAAGCCCACTACGGTCAGATCTTCTTTCTTTACAGCGACCCGGAAGGCGGGGTGGAAGCGGCTTTGGCTTCGCCCACGAAATCTGCGCCCTGGGAACAGTTGAAGGATGAGCACGGAACGCGCCATTCCGTCTGGCGGATGGGGGAGAACGAGGCCGGACCGGTAATGCAGGGAATGAAGGATAAAAAGCTTATCATCGCAGACGGCCACCATCGCTATGAAACCGCGCTTGCCTACCGGAACCTGCGGCGCACCGAGACCGGGTATGACGGCAGGGCGGATTACGTCATGGCCACGTTTATCCGCGTGGAAACCGATGGCCTCACGATTCTCCCCACACACCGGGTGGTCCATAGCCTGAAAGGTTTCGACTGGGCGAAATTCGCGTCGGAAGTGAAAGGGACCTTCGAGTGGATGGAAATGGACGCGACGAGCGCCTTGGCGAACTCTGGAAAGTTGTTGCAGGAGTCGGTCGCGGCGGCTGGCCGCAAACAACCCTCACTTGCGGCATACGCCGGAAACGGCAAGTTGGCCTTGCTGAGCCTGCGCTCCAATTTCAATCTGGCGCAGGCGCTGCCCGATCTCTCCGAACAGCAGCGCCGCCTCGACGTGATCATCCTGCACCGCCTATTACTTGAGCGGGCTCTTGGCATCAGCGTGGAAGACGTAAAACAGGAGAAGAATCTGCACTACTACCGCGGGCTTGCGGAAGCGGTGAGTGAGGTAGACTCGGGTAAAGCGCAGATCTGTTTTCTGATGAACCCTACGCCGATTGAAGCCGTCCGCGATATCGCTTTCGCAGGCCAGGTGATGCCGCAAAAGTCGACCGACTTTTATCCCAAGTTGCTCTCGGGGCTTACTATCTATTGGCTGGGCAACCCGCTCGGAATTTAGGGACCAGCGGTCGAGCAAGCGGCGCCCGGCGCCCCGCTTTCGCCGCAGTTTGAAGATTTGGCGACCGTCGGCAATTTCGGAGAGAGAGTTGATCTAATACAAACGCTTCATCGTCGCCAATGTCGCCGGCGGCCGATACCGGAACTACAACTAAGCGTAAGATTCGTTTGTATTAGTAAACGAAAACGATTGGAATGATGTGGTGCGAAGAAGCCCGTCTCTTGGAGAAACAATCTCAAGAAAGGCAATTGGGAAAACATTCACATTTCTTGGAAATTTGTGTTATTGTTTTATTAGTGTACTCGGAAATTGAACAAATCTAGTAATATTAATAAGGAGGTCGTTATGGCCGAGCGTAAGCAATTCCAAAATGTTACCGAGCCAGATTCGGAATTAATGCACCTCTTGGAAAAAATTGGCGATAGATCCGTAACAGAAGAAGAATTGCATGAGCAAAGGATTAGTTTTGCATTCGGTAATGCTCCCGATTCGAACTTCATTACCAAAGACAGCGTACGTAATGCTTCAGAGCACATAAGATTATTGAACCATAATTAGGGTTTGAACGCAGGCCCCACTTTCTGTGTCTGTCCGAGAAAAAGACAACCCCGAGCTATACGCAAAAATCCAAGAACAAAATCTCTTGCGGCAGTACGATCTCCTGTCGAACTGTATTGAAATTGGTTTAGAGAAGGGTATTGAATCTTTTGACAAATATACGCTCTGGGTTTTAAACTACTCTGCGGTTGCGAACATTTCCCAGTTTGGTGGGCGTTACCGCGAAGAGCCAATCTACGTTGGAAAACATTTCCCTCCCCACTTCAAAGATGTTCCGAATCAGATGGATCGGTTCTTTTCGGTGGTGCACGAAAATTGGACGGTCTATGATCATCCAACTTTGCTTGCGGCGTATGCTCTCTGGCGCTTGAATTGGATTCACCCATTTGTCGAAGGCAACGGAAGAACTGCAAGAGCCGCCTGCTATTATCTGATTTGCATAAAGCAGGGCCAACTACTTCCAGGAAAGAAGATTGTACCGGAGAGGATACGAGAAAATCGTCAACCGTACTATGAGGCCCTTCAGGCGGCCGACCAGTCTTGGGATCAAGGTCAGTTCAACGTGACGGAACTGGCCGACTACCTTGCGGGGCTCCTCAAATCACAATTGACTGATCACGACTGAATCGCCCCGGCAATCCTATTTCAGACTCTTCTTTTTCCCTTATCTGCCACCCATGTTGCCGATGTGTTACGATTCTTGCTTATGGGTGACCTTCGCTTGGAGAAGAACCGCTTCGCAACCTATGCGTGGCTGGCGCTCGCCTACGACATCGGGGTGATTCTCTGGGGAGCGGTTGTCCGCGCTACGGGATCGGGCAACGGGTGCGGCGATCACTGGCCGCTGTGCCAAGGCCAGGTGATCCCCCATGCGGCTCAAATTGCCACCGTCATCGAGTTTGCTCACCGGCTGACGAGCGGCGTTGCCGCGTTGCTCGTGGTGGGGCTGGTTTACTTTGCTTTCCGGCGGTGTGTAAAGGGGCATCCAGCGCGCCGCTACGCCGTGGCGGCCCTGTTCTTCACGTTGACGGAGGGATTGCTCGGCGCCGCCCTGGTGCTCTTTGGGGATGTGGGGAACAACGCTTCCATGTCCCGCGTGTTCATTCTCTCGCTTCATCTGGTCAACACCTTTCTATTGCTGGCTTCGCTGGCTCTCACCGCCAAATGGGCTGGCGAGAGCGGATTCGGGCTGCCTGATCGCGGCAGGGGCGAGGCGGCGGAATTCACCTGGCCGGCTTCCTTGGCTTCATCGGCTCCGCTGGCCTCGCGGGGCCGCGGCTTGGTCATTGCCTATGTGGTAGCGTTACTTGGAACCTTGGCGCTCGCGGTGACGGGTACTATCGCGGCGCTTGCCGACACGCTTTTCCCCGCCACGTCGCTCGCGCAAGGCTTTGAGGGGGATTTTTCGGGATCTTCCAGCCCTTTGCTGCGCCTGCGAATCATCCATCCCGCTCTTGCCGTTTTTGTAGGAACTTTCCTGATCGTTCTTGCTGTTCACACACTGATCACGCCAGCGCCGCCGGCGGCCAAGCGCGCTGCCGGGGTTCTTGCGGGCCTAGTCGGCCTCCAGTTCTGCCTCGGCTTGCTCAATGTGCTGCTGCTTACTCCGGTATGGGTGCAGGTGCTTCATCTACTGAACGCCGACTTGCTATGGATTACATTGGTCCTCTTAGCGGATGCTGTGCTCAGCCGTCAAAGGGTCACGAAGCCGGCGGTTGGGCCGGTCCCTTACGCGGAGATTCCAGCGTCTCTTCAGCACACGCAGACTTCGACGAGATGAGGGCCGCGCGCATTCGACTTCGCTTATTTGCATCCTATATAATGAGTCCATCTCGAAGACGGAATTGACGCCATGTCTATACCCATCAAGAAAAAGCTGGAGGAGGAAATCCAGGCGCTTGATCACGAGCTCAACCATGAGTTACCCGGTGAGCTCAAGCGCGCGCGCGCGCTGGGCGACCTCAGCGAGAACGCCGAATACAGCATGGCCAAGGAGCGGCAGGTGTACGTTGCCGCGAGGCTGGGGCAGCTCCGCCAGCGCCTGGCGGACCTCTCGCTCATTAACATGAATAATATTCCCAAAGACCGTATCGCCTTCGGTACCCGCGTGGTGCTTTACGACGTGGACCGCGATGCAGAAGTGGCTTACAAGCTGGTGACCACTGAAGAAGCCGACTTCAGCCAGGGGCTGATCTCTACCACCTCGCCGATTGGCCGGGGGCTGATGGGAAAAAAGCTCGGCGACACGGTGAAAATCACCACCCCAAACGGCGCCAGGGAATTTGAGGTCCGGTCGATGGTCACAATCCACGACGAGGCCTAGAAAATCAATCGAGATTCAATGAACCGGGGATGGCGCCGCAGCATCCTGACAATCCTATTCCTCTGCACAGTCCTCTTCTTCGTCGCCCTTTTCCCGGCACAGAATTTATTCGCTACGGCCCTGCCCTTTGCCCAGGAAGCGCCCAGTGAGAATGCCGCGGAGGAGCAGGCGCAGGATTACGCTTGGGCGCCGGCGCTCCTATACGGCATCATCAGCTCATCCAGCCCGGAGGCGCTCAATGCGCTTTACGATGCCGCGTTTACGGCGGGTCCGTCCATCGTTCCCCAGCTTGACGCGGCTCTCAAAGACGACCGCACGGCGGAATTTGCCGCTCAGTCCCTGGCTTTTATTGGCGGCGAGGAAGCCTTTACGGCGCTTTCCAAGCTGGTAAACGACCCTCGCGATCTCGGCCTCAGCCAGTATTACTATGGGGCGCTCGGCGAGCTTGAGACGCCGCAGGCAAACGACTACTTGCTAGGTGTCATCCACAACGCCAACCGCCAGCCAGACCGGACTGTCACGGAAGCCGCCATCATCGCTCTGACGGTGCACTCTGCCGCAGGGCTGGTTCCGCAACTCAAGCAGGCGGAAGCCAAACTGACCGACCCCGTGATTCAGGACGACCTCGACAATGCGATCTCCGTAATTCAGAGCCGCGCGCAGTATGAGGCAACCCACAAGAACACCGGGGGATCGCTTCAGCAGGCCCTGAATTTCTATTTCGAGCCGGCGTTCGAATCCGGCTCCGCTCCCGGCGCTGCCGGCGCTGCGGATCATGCGGCGCCTAAAGCGCAAAGCCAACACCCCGGCCCTGCGGCTAAAGTCCAAATCCAGCACATTGAATTTAGTTCGGATCAGACCCGCGCTCTCGCCCGCGTAAGCTTCGAGGATGAGGGTGTCAGGGAAGATTACAGAATCGTGCTGCAAAAGCGGTATGGTGACTGGACCGTGGCGAGCGTGTGGCTCTCCATGCAAGAAGAAGGCGCAGTGGCTCAGCCGCCCAAGGCGCCAGCACGTAAACCGTAGGAGGGGCTTTCGAGCCTGTGTGACAACTGCGGTTGTAGCGGCGGCCTCTGGCCGCCGGTCTTTATTTTTCAAGTGATTCGGCGCTCACTTCCTGCGTCAGGACAGGCTCCGAGCGCCGCTACAACTCAGAAAGGGCAGTTGTCACACAGACTCTTTCTCCCTGAAAATTGCGAACCCATGATGGCAAAGTTAAACACTTTCTCCCGTGGCCGGGCCTTAGTTTTTACTCTTGTTTTTGTGTTCACTCCGCTCGCCCGCGGGCAGGCGCCGCGTCCGGTTCACGGAAGCGTCGAATTGATTTCCGAAGAGAGCGCCATCCACCCCGGCCAGCAAATCTCAGTTGGCCTGCATTTCAAGATTGAGGATGGCTGGCACACTTACTGGGTGAACCCGGGTGATTCGGGGCAGCCTGCGTTCGTTCGCTGGCAGCTTCCCCAAGGATGGCAACCCGGGCCCACGCTCTGGCCCGCGCCGGAGCGCATCCCTGACCACTCGATGGTGGACTACGGGTATGAGAGCGGCGTGCTGCTGATTGTGCCCATCCGCGCTCCAGCCAATCTGACCATCGGCCGGACGGTTGATCTGCGAGCTTCCGTAGAATGGCTTGTCTGCCGCGATGTCTGTGTCCCAGCCCAGGCAGCGGTTAATCTGCCCTTGCCTGTCATCAAGGGCACGAGAGTGGCTTACTCCCGCTGGCATGATCTGTTCCAGAAAGCGAGAGCAACGCTGCCGGGCCCCGCGCCACGGAGCTGGAAGGTCGAGGCGGGTTTAGAGGGCAGCCATTTCATCGTGCAAATCGACGCAGGCCATCCCGAAAAGGCGATTGGCTTTTTCCCGCTCGATCCCAATCAAATCGAAAACACGATCGCGCCGGTTATTTCCCCCTATGGGCGTGGCGTTCGCGTTATCCTGACCAAGTCGGACCAGCTTATCAGCCCGATTTCGCGCTTCAAGGGCGTGTTGGTGATGGCTCCTGAGCGAGCCTACACCTTCGACGCTCCTGTGGTCCCCATCCGTTCGAATCAGGGGAAGTAACGGCCTCTGAAGAATCTATGTGAAAACGCTGGAAAAGGCGCTGGCGCGGCGGCGTCCCCGCCGCCGAAACGAGTGAGAAAAAGCCCGGCGGCGGGGAT
>JBOGJY010000320.1:0-5994 GCA_050745325.1 Terriglobia bacterium | reverse complement strand
GCACGGCCACACGGCATAGCGACAGCCGTTTCGGCCGTTGCAATCACTTCTGCCCAGTTGCCTTCTAGCGCCGCCCGTTTCATTTGCTGGCGCAATTCCGCCGGCGGCCCCTCGCAGATCAGCGGGTCCAGCCCACCCCCTGATGCCCGGAGTTCGCCCCAGCGCAGTCCGCGTAGTACAAGATACGATATAGGATTTGAAGGTTCCTGCTGGCGTAGGAACTGAGCGGCAGCAATCAAACACGCAATAGCCTGCTCCCGATCCCCAGGTTGTGCTGAAACCGACTCGACTGGCCACCGGGCCGCGGCGGTTTGCGCCCGCGCGGACCTCCCTGGTACGGCCTCGACTCCCTCCTGCGGTATTTCAGCTGCCTGCTCTACAGGCGCCAGCTCGACGGGATCGGGCTCCAGTTCCAGCTTCTTCTTGAGCAGGACCCGAACGGACATCGCCACTTCTTCGAGCGCCGTCCGGAGATTCCCAAAGCCGGGGCCGGTATTGCCGAATTTACCCGTGCAAACTTCATCCAGAGACTCGAGCGATTGCCGCAGCGCCTCCACATCGCCAGCCAATTGTTTATAAAAGGTCTTCTTGGAAGCGGCAAAGGCTTCCTCAAACTGCTCCGGCAGCACCTTCTTTTCCCGGATTGCGGTTTCGCGAGCCTTCTTCTTGGCGTCGCTGCTTCCCGCCTCCTCGTCGGTTGGGATTTTTGCCGATTGCTTGTACTCAAACCAATTAAAGCCAGTATCGGTAAGAGGCGGCTTCTTTTCGGTAAGCGGAAGCAATTGGACCGCAGATCCAAGCTGCCCAACCCATTCGAGCGGCGCGACGCGGAGCTCCGTGTCACCATCTTCGAGTTCCGGATAGAGCGTGTCCCAGAAATTCTCGAGCAGGCCGCGTAAGAGGTCGAGACCCTCTCTAAACCCGGCAAACCGTTTTATTTGAAGCAAGGTCTCGGTAAGCCACGCCGCAATCTGAAGGTCCTTTGTGCGCTCAGCCAGCGCCTCCGTGCAGAGTTTGATGACGAGGTCAAAATCGGCCTTTTTCCCTTCCTGGCCGTATTCGCCAATATCCTCCTCTTCGCGACGGGCCTCTTTAACTTTGTCGTAAAAATAAGTGGCGTCTCGTTTGGAAACTGAGGCGTAACGAAGACTTTCGCCGCTGGGGTTTGGCCCCGCGATGGGATTCAGAAGATTATCAGGAAGAAACATGACGGTTAGGGAGCCGCCGGGGAGGGCGCAAACTCCAATTTTCGCACTTCGAGAAACGGGTATTCCTCCCCGTCGACCAGGAGCATCTTTTGCCCCACCGGGAACGTGTCGCCGCTTTCGTCCTCAACCCAGGCTGTCGCGCGGCCCAGCCGCACGGAGTCATCCGGGTACTCCCAGGAGAATGGACCCAGAGAGGGCAGCAGCACATCGCCCAACTGCGCTCCCTTGAATGACGGCCCCGCCTGCACCCGAGCCGGAGCCCACATCATATCTCGGAGCCGCTTCGGAGGTTCAATGGTTATCGAAGAGATATGCTGAAACGGAATCCACATATAATCTCCCGCCGCAAACACTTCGAGCCGGGGGCCAATGCGCGGGTCCGCGTCCGCGAGCGACTGGAACGGCTTCCCGTTCAACTCTCCGGGCGGGGATGGGGTGACTTCGGAGCCGGACTGCTGATACTGTTTTTTCAAAAAAGCATCCTGGCGGGTTTTCTCCGCGTTCAAAGCCGCACGGTAGACGAGAGCGCCCAGCTCCGCCTTGCCGTCTCCCTGCACCGCCACGTCGAGATGTTTTTCAGCCCGGTCAAACTCTCCCGCAAAGCACAGCAACTCGAACAAAAAAGTCCGCGCCTGCTGGTCAGCCGGGTGGCTGCGAATTTCCGCGGTGAGCGCCTGCACCGCCTCATCGAGCTTGCCTGCCCGGAATAATTCCTTTGCATTCATGAAGTGAACTCCCCCGTAAAGACCAAGTCACGCGCTAAGGTGGAAGGGCAGGATATCAATCCCGCCCTTCGAACCGCATACCATTAACCGCGTCCATCATCCAGACCTCAATTACGAGGTCGTTGACTTGGAAAGATCCCAGGTCGCCTTTCCGGCTGATACCATGCTGGTGCCGTCTTCGCTCTGAACCTTGTAATCGTATTCAATTTTGGCAAAGTTCAGGCTCATGCTTTCAATCGGAACGTCATCGCCGTTAGACCCTCCGGTTTGATAGCTCGAAATAATGACTTCTGTCAGAGTGATCGTAAGGTAGTCCTGTGGGTTCCCGCTACCGCTCGTTTTCCTCGCTGTCAGTATCGCGCTCGCAAGGTGCTTGCCGTTCGAGCAGAATTTGACGAGGTTAAAGCTGCCCTTTCCGATGCGAAACGAGCAACTAAGATCCTGTGCGGATGCCTTCCCGGTGCCGCCGCCACTCCCATAGTGTAAGCTGCCAGGGTTTGAGGCGCCCCAGCTCCAGGATAGCAACTCGATCTCTTTTGCATGGCCTGTAGCCTGCGATTCTCCTTCTACACTATCCAGTTTCAGATAATAATCAATTGCCATTTCGGAATTCCTCCTCTGAGCGTTTGAATTGGTTTTGGGAAGCGCCCATTGCGGACGCTTCCACGTTTAGAACGTTTTGGCTCCCCGCTTACTTCTTTGCAGGCGCGGGCAGGTCTGCGACAAGCCGCAATGAAACATTTAGCTCGTCCAGTTGGAAATGGGGCCGCAGATAAGCGATGGCCCGGTAAACACCCGGCTTGCCTGGAACCTCTTGCACGTCCACGCGCGCCTCGCGCAGCGGATATTGCGCTTTGGTGGCTTGGCTCGCCTCGTCATCCAGCGTCACATACTGGCTGATCCAGCGGTTCAGGAACGATTCGGCGTCGGACCGCGACATAAAGCTGCCAATCTTATCCCGCATCATCGACTTCAAATAATGGGCAAACCGGCAGACAGCCATCATGTACGGCAATTGCGCCGAGATGCGCGCGTTGGCGTTGGCTGAGTCACTGTCGTAGAGCTTCGGTTTGTTGCCGGATTGCACGCTGAAGAACGCGGCCTTGTCCGTCCCCTTGCAATGGACGAGCGGGATGAGGCCCGCATCGGCAAGCTCCTTCTCCCGCCGGTCGGTGATGGCGATTTCCGTCGGACACTTCAGCGCCACGTCGCCCTCATCGGTCCGGAAGGTATGCGCGGGCAAGCCATCCACCAGGCCGCCGCCTTCCACGCCGCGGATCGCCGTGCACCATCCGTACTGCGCGAACGCGTTGGTAAGCCTTGCGCCGAGAGCGTAAGCGGCGTTTCCCCAGAGATATTTGGAGTGGTCTGTTCCGTCCACCGCCTCCTCATAACTGAAGGCCTCGATCGGCTTGGTATCAGCGCCATAGGGCAGCCGCATCAGGATGCGCGGGCACGCCAAACCAACGTACTTTGAATCCTCGCTCTGACGGAAGGATTTCCATTTTGCGTAGCTTGTCTGATCGAAGATTTTTGCGATATCGCGCGGCTGGTCGAGCATGGTGAAACTGTCCATGCTCAACAACTGCGGGCCGGCCGAGGTAAGGAACGGCGCGTGCGCGGCAGCCGCCACTTGCGAAACCTTCTCCAGCAGCTCCATGTCCTCCGGGTGGTTGGTGAACTCGTAATCTCCCACCATGGCCCCGAAAGGCTCGCCGCCAAACACGCCAAATTCTTCTTCGTAAAACTTCTTGAAAAACGCGCTCTGATCGAATTCGGGCGCCCTCTGCAAGTCGCGCAGAAGATCCTTCTTGGAAGCGTTCAATACCCGGATCTTCAGCATGGTTCCGGTTTCACTTTGATCGAGCAGATACTTCAAACCTCGCCAGCTCGCCTCCAGCTTCTGGAACGTCGGGTGGTGCACAATCTCGTTCAGTTGAATGGAGAGTAGATGGTCAATCTGGCCGATCAAGCTGTTAATCATCGTCTCCGTATCGCGCGAAATGGTGACGTGGCCTTCGAGGACCTGGGACAGGAACTGCTTCACCATGTCCTTGCCCCGCTCGCGCGTCGCCGTGTCTGTGCTCACGCGAGCTTCGGTAAGGATTTGGTCCAGCAATCCACCCTGCTCTACCGTTTGTTCCGCTGCCGCAGTAGTCGTGGCGGCTTTTTCCGCTTCAGCCATTGGAGCCTCCTTCTTCCGGCTTCGCCGGCCCGATCTCCGCCTTCAGCTTGTTCATCTTCTCGGTATTGCCTACCGCCTCCAGAAGAACGTCGCTGAGCTTTTCATTGGTTTGCAGCGCGCCCTTGAGGTCGTTCATCTTGGTCCGTAAGTCGAGTAGATCACGCAGCGGCTTCACTTGCCGGGCGACGTTCTCGGGATCGAAATCGTCCAGACTTTTGAAATTCAGGTCAACCTTAAGCTGCCCTGCGCTCTCGTCTTCACTCAGCTTGTTTTCTACTGCGAACGCCAGATGGGGCTTCATTTTCTCAATAACTTCATCGAAGTTGTCCGGCGTTACTTCGACAAACCTTCGGTCCTTCAAGCGGGCGAGAGGTTCAACGGGCTGCCCGGTGAAATCTCCCAAAACCCCCATCACGAATGGAAGCTCTTTGTTTTCAATCGCATTCCCAACTTCCACATCGTAGGTGATGTGGACCCTGGGCGGGCGAACCCTTTCCAGCTTCTTATGAACGCTTTCCTTGGCCATATTTCCTAACCCCTTTCGAAAAAATACTTCGCGGTGTAGTAAATTGATTCAGCCTGTTTACCACTAAACCAATGAGCTTGTCAAGAAAACAGTTTACTTAGAATTAGTTAAGGAAAGCTTACACCTTCTTGAAGACTGATTCATAAGGGCTCTTTCCGTCAACGGCACGGCATACCGGGAGCCTCGCCCCTCCTTGCTCTCCTCCACCGCAATCCGGCGTTCCCGCTTTTCGATGGGCTCAGCTCTCGCGGTTTCAACCAAGCAGGTTACTTGCCAAGTTTGCGGGCCGTTGCCGCAAAGAAATCGTCCGCCGCAAAGCGGTTGGAAACAAATAACCTTCGACCCAGGTTTTGCCGCGGGCAAAGAACAATGCGGCTTATCCAAACATCGAAGAACCTATCCAGAGAATGAGCGGGCTATCCGAAAGGTGAGAGCCGCCATGTTGTTTGCATTGCGGGCCGACCCGATAGGTTCAGTGATTATGGCTTGAAAGGTCCCCTTCCAATACATAAGGGCCTGTGCTACGCTTCCCGCTGAGGTAGGACTGCTGTGACTTTGCCTTAGAGGAGACACGTGGACAATCTTCTGAAGTCGCTTAATGATCGCCAATTCGGAACGATACTGATTGACCCACCTTGGCGCTTCGCCAACCGCACCGGCAAGATGGCGCCGGAGCACAAGCGTCTTCACCGCTATCCCACCATGTCATTTGAGGAAATCGCTGCTCTGCCAGTCAGATGTATAGCCGCAGAGAAGAGTCATTTGTACCTGTGGTGTCCCAATGCGCTCTTGGCGGAGGCTCTCGGCATCATGAAGGCATGGGGCTTCACGTATAAGACCAACATGGTATGGTATAAAGTCCGAAAGGATGGAGGACCGGACGGGCGTGGTGTAGGGTTCTACTTCCGCAACGTAACCGAATTGGTTCTGTTTGGCATCAAGGGGAGGATTCGAACGCTGGCGCCTGGGCGAAGCCAAGTCAACGTGATTGTCACGCGCAAGCAAGAGCACTCTAAGAAGCCGGACCAGCTTTACGAAATCATCGAGCGGTGCAGCCCTGGGCCATATTGCGAGCTTTTCGGCAGATGCCGGGTCCGTGGCTGGACTCAATGGGGTGACGAACTAGACAGCTATGAGCCACCCCCCTACAAGGCTTATGCTTGGGCTACAAGCGAGGATCATAGCAATTCATCCCCATCCCAATTAGAAGCAGCGGACAGCCGCCAGCACCGCCTCCGTCTACCTTTGGAATAAGTTTGTCCCAGTGCGTTGTCGATGCGCCGTACGAAGGCCCCTTGCCAAGTTTATCGAACAGACGTTGTAGCTCGCTCTTCCTTGTAATCATTACTC
>JBOGJY010000319.1:0-11038 GCA_050745325.1 Terriglobia bacterium | reverse complement strand
TCTTTACTCATTGCAAGCCGGCGGCCAGAGGCCGCCGCTACAGTTGCAGGGTCACATAAACGCTGAATTCGCGCCCTGATAAAAGCACATTTTCTGCTGGTCTGGGACCTAGGTTATTTCGATCCCGTAGGTACGGTAATGGCCACCGGATGGGCTGCGGCAGGCGCTGCGCTAGCCTTTGGCTCCTTCTGTGTAATATCGCCGCGAAAATACTTGTCACCGGCATTGTGCATTTGAACCATGGCTTCCATAGGTTTCGGGTAGTTGTTGTCCGCGTTCCAGAAGAGAAAACCAATGCCCCCCTGTTCCGCCGCAACGCGAATTTCCGTGAGGACGTAATCGACAGAGTAAGATTTTGTCCTCCAGTGGAACCCCTGGAGCCACGGCCGCAGGACCACGCCACTGCCTTGCGTAACCGACTGAAACCGCCGCATGGACTCGGAAATGAAGTGTTCCGGCGCGTCGCCGGGGTCTGCATAGCCGTCAAAATGGAAGAAGTGCGAGGGGTAGATCATGGGTGAAATCACGTCACAATGGTGGGCGAGCTCGGCAATGTTCTGGCCCGTATGCTCAAGATCAACCTTCCTGGCCCATGCCATCACCCCGAAGACGTCGAGAGAAACCAGCACGCCCTTCGGATGCAGCTCCTGATAGGCCCGGGCCACAAAATCCGTGATGATTTTACTGCGGAGCCACTCCGGGTGATCCTTTTGAAATGCGAACAGCGCATCCGCCTGGTCACCCTCGGCGGGAAAGCGCACGTAGTCAAACTGAATCTCATCTGCGCCGCTGGCGGCGGCCATCCGGGCGAGATCGAGGTCGTAACCCTGGACCTCGGGCAACGAGGGATCAACCCAGGCCAGCTTCCCGTTTTCGAGCCACGGCTTCCCCGTGCGGCGGGAGCGGACGTCAAACTGAGGGTAGGTTGAGGCCAGATAAGCGTCGCGGAAGAGCGCAATCCGCGCGATCACGTGCATGTGAAGCGAATGGAGCCAGTGGATATACTTCGGCAGATTCCGAATCGTGATACCCGTGTGGGGCGCGTACGGGTGGTTGAAGGGGGCGCGAATTTCGCCGTCAAAATCCTTGACGTCAAAAACCACCGCGTTCCCGCCCACGGCCTTCCACTTTTGAATCAGGTCGAGGCCGCGCGCGCTTCCGGCTGTCCATCCGGTAAGGTAAATGGTGCGCGCATCGAAATCTTTCGGGACCGTCACCGGCTTATCCAGAATGGGTTGATCCGGAATGCCGGGAATCACAACACTCTGGCCCGGCTTGAGCACGCTCCCTTTCAAGCCATTCGCCCGGCGGAGCGCCTCCTCAAAATCGCTTCGCCTTAAATAGACACTCTCAGGCAGATAATGCCAGGCGATCGAGGCGACACTCTCACCGCGCTTCACCGTATAGGGAATGCTGTGAGCGGCAACCTCAATCGTATCGGGCCCAGACGGCGCAGTGGACGGCCCGGTTAGAGCCTCCGGCGCATGAGTTCGCGGCGGATCAAGACGGGACCGCGCGCCGTGAGACACCAGCGCCGCTCTCGCCTCCTGCGCGCTTTCCGGCGCGCCTTTGGACTTGCCAGGCTTTGCGAAAAGCCAGAAAGCCGCAATGATGACCACAAGGGCAGGAATTACGAAACGGATCAGCTTATTGGAAGGCATCAGGCGGAATCTCCCCTCAATCGAGACATATCTTAGCATATCGGCCAAACCCGCCTTAACTGAAATGTATCCCTCATCTCAAGAAACAGGCGTCACAATTAGCTGTTTAAAAGGTTGCTGAAAAACCCTGCGTTAACGGTGTAGCGGCGACTTTACGTCGCCACAAGTCGAATAATCTCAACGCGGGCTGGCGGGATAAACCCGCCGCTACACGTTTTTCAGCAACCTGTTTAAGAAGAAATGGCCGCGCTCTTGGTATAATCGTGGCTCGGAATCGAGACCATTCGTCTTGACGGCGCCGGGCTTCCGCTCCGTCTCTCAAATCAGGTCTCAGGGTGAACGATGAAACTCACGGGTCCCTCGGCTCCCTGCATCACGCTGGCAGACATTGAACTGGCCCGCAACAACCTCGCCGGCTCGATCTTTCTCTCCCCCTGCCCACACTCGCGCAGCCTCTCTCAGCTTACCGGCCAGCAAATCTATCTGAAGCTCGAAAACCTGCAGATGACGGGCGCATTCAAAGAACGCGGCGCTCTCAACAAACTCCTTGCGCTGAGCAAACACGAGGCGGACCGCGGTGTGATCACGGCGAGCGCCGGAAATCATGCCCAGGGAGTCGCCTACCACGCCGCCAGGCTAGGTATCCGGGCTCACATCGTTATGCCGCTGCCCACGCCTCTGGTGAAGGTCACCGCCACGCGCAACTTCGGGGGAGAGGTCATTCTTCACGGAGATAACTATGACGAGGCCCACGCTCACGCTACGCGGCTGTGCGGCGAGGAAGGCTACACCTTCGTTCATCCCTTCGACGACCCGGCGGTGATCGCCGGCCAGGGGACGATCGGACTCGAGCTGCTTGACCAAGTACCCGGTCTCGAAGCCGCCGTGGTACCGGTGGGCGGTGGCGGTTTGATTGGGGGGATAGCGTGCGCGCTCAAGGAGAAGGCGCCGGGAGTTCGCATCATTGGCGTACAGACTGCCCGCCTGCCTTCGATGCTGGCCGCGCGAGCGAACCGTGCGCCGCTAACCATCGATCCGGCGATTACCGTTGCCGATGGCATTGCCGTTCGCCGCGCAGGTGATCTCACGTTCCCGATGGTCGAGCGATACGTTGACGACATCGTGACCGTAGAAGAGGAGGACATCGCCAGCGCCGTTCTTGTCCTGCTCGAGCGGGAAAAAACCCTGGCCGAGGGCGCAGGCGCAACGGCGCTCGCCGCACTGCTCCAAAACAAAACCGGGCTGCGGGCGGAACGCACCGCCGTCCTGGTGGGTGGCGGCAATATTGACGTCACCCTCCTTGCTCGCATCATCGAACGCGGATTGGTCAAGGACGGCCGCATGGTGCGCCTGCGGATCCATCTCTTAGACCGGCCGGGCGCGCTCCATGAGCTTACCCGGATCATCGCGGAGCATCGAGCCAACATTGTCGAGCTGCTGTTCGACCGCTCGTTTTACGGTGTGAACTTGAGTGAAACTGTCATCGACGTGACCTTCGAAACCCGCAACCCAAGCCAGGTGAGCGAGCTTCTTGCCGCGCTTTCCGCCAATGGCTATAAACACGAGATGGTTCGTTGAGGCAGGCCGCGCGGGAAAAGGCGCGGAGCGGCGGTGGGTATTGTAGCGCCGGTGTCCTGACCGGCGCTTTTCAGCGCTGAGGACAGCGCCGCTACAGAAAAACCCGTGACCGGACTTATGCCGCTCTGTATAGACGACGTTTATTTGCCAGGCGGCTCGCGCTTACCGCCGGCTCGCATCGCAAAACCGCACGATTCCCTCACCGTCAGCTTCGGTTTCAACTTGACCACCGAATGCGGCCCATTCTTTCCGGCAAGACGCAACAAAAGCTTTTGCGCGCCCGCCGCGCCAATCTCATATTTAGGAACATCGATAGTCGTCAGCCTGGGGCGGAAATAGCGCAGCCAGGGAAAGTCGTCAAAACTGATGAGTCCGAAATCCGAAGGGCATTCCATTCCTAATTCATCCGCCGCCTGCATCAAACCTACAGTCATCAAAAAGTTGCTGGCGATGACGGCGTCGGGCCTTTGAGAGAGAATGGCCAAGCCTCCGCGGTAACCCGACTCTATTTGAAAATCTCCCTGCTCTACCAATTCCGGATTGCGGCGCAGGCCGCCCTTTTTAAGACCTTTGAGGTAACCGTCGAAGCGCGCCACGGTGTGGCTCATATTCAATGGGCCACCCAGCCATCCAATGCGGCGATGCCCGGCGCGCGCCAAGTGAGTGACGGCCTCATAGGCGCCCCTCAGGTCGTCGGCCACAACCGCGTCTACCTTCAGTTCCGGCCGTGTGCGGGAAAGAAGAACAAGGGGGACACGGGATTTGGCAAGCATCCGGCGCAGCAAGAGGCTGAACGGCCCCGGCGCCTTGGTGAGCAGAATCCCATCCACTTGTTTCGAGAGAAGCAAATCCAGGTACCGCTCTTCTTTGTCAGGCTGGTTGTCGCTGTTGCAAAGCAGGATGCTATAGCCGCCCTCTTGCGCCGTATCTTCGGCGCCTCGCACCAGATGGGGATAAAATGGGTTGCCAATGTCTGGAACAATCATGCCAATAGTATTTGTCTGGCGTTTCGCAAGCCCGCGAGCCAGCAAATTGGGCCGGTAACTTAGCCTTTGAATGGCCTCTTCAACGCGCTGCCGGAGCTCGTCGCTAACGTGAATGCTGCGATTGACCACGGAAGACACCGTATAGACTGAGACGTGGGCCTCCCGCGCCACATCATAGATGTTCGGCGTTTTGAATACTTCGTGGCGCCCTCGCGGCTTTGCCGGCTTCTTTGAGTTCATTGCGCGCTAAGCACTGGCGTAACCCCTTGCAGAACAGCTACCGGAAACACTTCTCCCATTTCCGGCAGGGCGGGATAAAACCAGATAAGGCAGTGTGGCTCCCCTAATCGAGGCCGCTTCGCACCATATAACAAAGATTTCCACCAGGCAAGTCGGAGTCTGTGGCCGGCTGGGAAGTTGCCGGAAGATATACCCCCAGCGCGTTCACAAGGAAAGTCACGCGGCAGAAAGCGGCTTGCGGCGAGGTAGAAAGAACAGCGCCAGCGCGGCGGCAACTAACCACCCGATGCCGAGAATCGCAAATGCGTCAACAAACGCGCCCGTGCGCTGCCTGAGATAACCCACCACGAGCGGTCCGAAAAAGCCGCCCAGGTTCCCGAGCGCGTTGATGACGCCCATGGCGGGTCCCGCAACACCTTCGGGCAAATTCTCAGTCGGGATGGCCCAGAACGGCGCCAGCATTCCGTAAGTTCCCGCGCCCACGACGACGATGAGCAGGAAGGAGAGCAGCGGCGCGGCTCCGCTGGTGAAGACGCTGGCCAGCATGAAAATTCCTCCTCCGACCAGAGCCCACGCCACGTGGCTGCGGCGCTCGCGCTTCTTATCCGAGTGCCTGGAAATCAATACCATACCCACGGCGGTGATCGCATACGGCAGGGCGAACAAAAAGCCCTCCCGGAGATTGCTGATCTTGTGGGCGTGCTCAATGGCGCTTGGCAGCCAGAAGAGGTAGCCATAGTTGCCGAAGTTCACCAGAAAATAGATAACCACCATCAGCGCCACCAGCCGCCAGGTTGGACTGCTATGCGAGTGTAGTGCGGGCGCGCGCGCAGCCTTCTCCCTCGCCAGTGTAGTCTCGAGAAACTCGCGCTCTTCGGCGCTCACCCACTTGGCTTGGCTTGGCTGATCGTGAATCAGAGTCAGCCAGATCACCAGCCACAGAAGAGGAAACAGTCCCTCCACTGCCAGCAAGACACGCCAGTTCCAGCGCCCCAGGATCCACCCGGAAAGCGGCGACGAAAGCACGACGGCGAGCGGGAGGCACAACATCCAATAGGCGTTGGCGCGGGCGCGCTCGCGGCTGGGAAACCAGTTTGCGAGCAGAACCAGCACGGCAGGCCACACGCCCCCCTCAGCCACGCCCAGCAATAAACGCATCCACCAGAAGCCGCTGCCCGTATGGACAAAGGCCGTGGCCACGGCGACGATACCCCAAGCCGCCAGTAGGATGCTTACCACGCGCTTGGCGCTCCAGTGCTCGGCGAGGTAACCGCCCGGTATTTGGAGCAGCAAATAGCCCCAGAAAAAGACTCCCGCCGCACTGCCCGCTTGGGCCGGAGTCATATGCAGGTCCATGCTCATCGGGTGGAGCGAGAGGGAAATATTGGTACGATCGATGAACGCGATCGTATACATAATGAAGGCTACTGGGATTACGCGAAGCCAACGTTGCTCAGGCATAAACCTCCCGTTGCAGAACCGGCGCCCAGAACTCGAAATGGCCGGCTACGAAGACCAAATGATACTTACCCACATCCGCAAACCTGCGAAGCATACCCTTTGCCGCCAGCCCAAGGCAAGCAGAATGGCGCCCAATTCGTGCTATTCTTATTTCAAGTCCGGGCCAGCAATCAACACGATTGAGTTGTACCGCTTGACTGCCAGCCCTACCTTTTTCCGTTAGCTTCCGCAGTGTTGCTTGTGTAGGTATATCCTTATGTGAATAACCAATAAGTACAAGGCGTTTGTGATCGATTTAAAAAGGAGTAGAATAGAGGAGACCTATGTTCAAAGCTCAACTCCGCACGGTGGGGTAGGAAGCAACGTTAGTTGCGCTCCTTTAGGAGGGGAAAGTCTGGATTTCCGGCAATAATTACCCCCCTTTTCGGAAGTTTTTCCGAAACTTTTCCCATCTCTTGAGCGTATAGAAAATGTCGGCGGAAAATAGAATTGCGGGTTATTCAGAAAGCCTGAGGCGAAGGGTGCGAATTCTGGGACCGGGAATGAGCCGGATTTGCTGCGGGGCAGGTTGCAGAATCTAAAGGTGTGAAGGCCCCGAAGCAAGCGGAGAAACGCATTAATTAACATGATGTCTTTCCACTCCCGAGCGCGCGGCTGAACTTTGCAAGGAGACAGACAGAATGAAGTCGTGGAAGAAAACTCTGTTGTTTGTGGTCGGTATTGTTGTCCTGATCGGTTTGACGGTCGGCGGCATTATCTGGAGCAAGCGCGGCCAGGTCACGGTTCAGACCTCGAAAGTGGCCCGCCAGACGCTGACGGCCGTGGTGACCGCTTCGGGGCAGATTGAGCCTGAAAACTACGCCAACGTCAACGCTAATTCCATCGGAAAAATCACGGATATTTACGTTGAAGAAGGCAAACGGGTGACGAAAGGACAATTGCTCCTGCGGACTCAGGATACGCAGCAACAGGCTGACATGGACGCGCAGTCCGCGGCCGTCAAGGCCGCCGAGGCCACGCTTGCCTCCGATGAATCGTCGGTTGAATCGTATTCGGCCGCTGTCAAGGCAGCGCAGGCGGAGATCGCCCAGGATCAGGCGACGCTCACGCAGGATAAGCAAGCCTATGCGCGCGGTCTCCAGTTGCTCAAAGCGGGCCTGCTTGCCAAGCAGGATTTTGACCAGCGGTATAGCGCCTTGCAGGTGGCCCAGGCCACACTCCAATCATCGCAGTCGAAGTTAGCGCAGTCCCAGGCCCAGTATCAGCAGGCGAAGAACACGCGCGATATGGCGAGCGCCCAGGTGACCCAGAGCCGCGCCCAGCTCATGTTCGCGACGGACGTGCGCAACCAGACGATTTACAAATCTCCCTATACCGGGATTGTGACCGACCTCCCTGTCCACGTGGGGGAAAATGTCGTGCCCGGCGTTCAAAATACGGCGGGAAGCTTGCTGTTTCAGGTCTCGGATATGTCGCTGATTGACGCCAACATTATGGTGGATGAGACCGACATCGCGAATATCAAGTTGGGACAGCCCGCTTATCTCCAGGTCGATGCGCTTCCCGACCAGACTTTCAAGGGAGTGGTCACGGAAATCGGCCAGAGCGCGCTGAGCAGCACTACCGGCTTGACCACCACCGGCCAGGACCAGAGCACCAGCACCACCGAAGAAGCCAAGCAATTCAAGGTGGTTGTGCGCTTGCAGGATCCTCCCAACGTTCTTCGCCCCGGCCTCTCGGCGACGGCGCGAATCATTACCTCCGTCCGCAAGGATGCGCTCAGCATTCCCATCCAGGCTGTGACTGTGCGCTCGAAGAAAGAACTCGAGCAGAACCAAAAAGGCGGGAAGAGCCAAAAAGGCCAAGTGCTTGCGGCGGAAACACAGCCCGCAGCCAGCGCCGCGGGCGGACCACCCGGCATGAATCCCGATGCGGACGATGAGCAGGGCGTTTTCGTGA
Source organism: Terriglobia bacterium (assembly GCA_050745325.1). Taxonomy (GTDB): domain Bacteria; phylum Acidobacteriota; class Terriglobia; order UBA7540; family UBA7540; genus RH2-MAG17b. Next base: position 3,153 of record JBOGJY010000319.1, on the reverse strand, counting down.
TCCGTGCTGGCCGCGCGCTTTTTGTGCCGGTGAAGACGGGCATCATGGGCGCCATGAACGTCGAAGTCCTTCAGGGCCTCAAGCAAGGGGATGAAATCGTATCGGGAAGTTATGCCGTGTTGAGAACGCTCAAAAATGGGACGAAAGTCCGTATCGATAACACCGCCCCAGCCAATCCGAATGCAGCCGCCGCTGGCGGCGGCTCGTAAAGAATAGTGACAAGTGTTATGTCACCGAAGTTCGTTGATGAAGTTCCCAATTTCCGGGGGCCAGGTTCAGAGCCCCGTCCGGGGCGGAAGAATGTAACCCAGGGCGGAAGCCCTGGGATCCATGGGCCTCACCCCGCCTTCGGCGCCCCTCTCCCGCGCGGGCGGGAGAGGGGAAGGGGGAGAGGGACACGATGCTAACCCACGGCTCGCGCTGTGGGCTATATTCTGCCGCTCCTGCGGAGCTGGTTTATTCAATGAACTTCGGTGACACGACAATAGCTTGTTCGCGTAAAGGAACCAAATAACCTGAAAAAGTGTACTGGCGTAGATTGAAGCGCCGGTTGGCGAGATAAACTCGCCATTACGCATGCCCAACTGCATGATTGCTGGAAATAGAGACGGCAAACATTAGCTTCCGAGCTTGCCACTCATCACTGCTTCTTTGGAGTTTACTAAATGGGACTTGAACTGAGCGCTTCCACATCGCCAATCGCTGAGGCGCCGCCGGATGAGATTCTCATCCGGACTCACGATCTCTGGAAAACCTATGAAATGGGTGATAACCAGGTGCACGCGCTGTCCGGCGTCTCCTTTGAGATCAAGCGAGGCGACTACGTAGCCATCATGGGTCCCTCGGGATCGGGCAAGTCCACGCTGATGAATCTGATTGGCTGCCTGGACACACCCACACGCGGCGAGTACTGGCTGAATGGCCGCCTGGTAAGTTTGCTTTCTGATGACGAGCTGGCTTACATCCGCAACAAGGAAATCGGCTTTGTCTTTCAGACGTTTAACCTGCTGGGCCGTTCGACGGCGCTTCACAATGTGGAGCTGCCGCTGATTTACAATGGCACGCCCGCCGAAGAGCGCCTCCTCCGCGCGCGCAAGACGCTCGAAAGCGTAGAGCTCGGCCCGCGCATGTACCATAAGCCCAACGAGCTCTCCGGCGGCCAGCGGCAGCGCGTGGCGATCGCGCGGGCGTTGGTCAACAATCCCTCGCTCCTCCTGGCTGACGAGCCGACGGGAAACCTGGATAGCGTCACCGGCGTTGAAATCATGGCCTTACTGGACCGCCTGCACGATGCCGGCAATACGATTGTTCTGGTGACTCACGAGGGGGATATTGCCGCCCGCGCCGCCCGCATTATTCACATCCGGGATGGCAAGATTGACCGTGACGAGCGCATACGGTGAGTCGATGCGGCGCCTTGTAGCGCAGCGAAGGACCTGCTTCTGCTGGACGGCCTCCCGTAAAAGCGGATTCTTCGCTACGCTCAGAATGACAGTTTATGAAAGTTGCTAAGCGAGGATTTACGGCTTTGCAATGCAGCGTTCGTAGTGTAACGCTGCGGTTCTTTTGTTGAGGTCGGTGAGACGCCGCAGGGTTTAAATGCGAACGCTGCGCTACAGATGAAGAGTCCCTGGAAATAACATTCGTGGCCACTCGAACCCAATCTCTTCCCTTCCCGCAAGCGCGCGATGAAGCGCGGCACGCGAGCTTCTGGTTCACGCTACGCGAGGCCACTGGTATTGCCCTGAGCGAGCTGCGCGCGCACAAGCTGCGCTCGTTCCTCACCCTGCTCGGCATCGTCATCTCCACCGCCACGCTGATTGTGGTCATGTCGGTGGTAAGCGGTCTGAATCTTTACATCGCCACGCACATCGCCAACCTGGGCACGAATACATTTATCGTGTCGGAATATAAGTGGGCTTCGTCGTACAAAGAATATCTCAAGGCCCGGCTGGTCAACCGGCCCGTGCGCCTCGACGAGTACGAGTTTCTGCGGGACACCCTCCCGGGTTATGAGCACATCGGCGCGTCGGCCAATCTTCGGCCGGGGCCGGATGTGAAATATCAGCGCCAGGACATCGAACAGGTGGTGCTGAGCGGCGTCACGCCCAGCCTGATCGGCATCGGGCAGACGGAAGTCGCCTACGGCCGCTACATCACCGACTCTGACATGCAGCATCGCTCGCTCGTGTGCTTCATCGGCAACGATCTTCTAGAGAAGTTTTTCCCCAACGTGGACCCGCTCGGCAAAGAAATCGTCATCCGCGGGATTCCTTTTCAAGTCATCGGAGTGGCCAAGAAAATCGGCTCCACTTTCGGTCAAAGCGAGGACAATTTTGCCCAGATCCCGCTCAACACCTACATGAAGATTTTTCAGGTCAGGCCCGAACTGGATGTCTTCATCCAGGCGTGGACCTCCGAGCAGATGCCCCAGCTCCAGGGCGAAACCGATGAGCTGATGCGCCTAAAGCGGCACATTCCTTACAGCCATGTGGATACGTTCGCGGTTAATTCTTCCGAAGCCCTAATGAGCGCCTGGCACAGTTTGACGGCCACCATCTTTGCCGCCACCATCGGCGTGGTGGCCGTGTTCATGGTAATCGGCGGGATTGTGATTATGAATATCATGCTGGCGAGCGTTACCGAGCGCTATCACGAAATCGGTATCCGTAAGTCGCTCGGCGCGAAGCGCAGCGACCTGGTGCTGCAATTCTGCATCGAGTCGGCAGTGATGGCGGGGGCGGGAGGCGTTGTGGGAGTCATTCTGGCTTTCCTGCTCGTCGTTCTGGTAGCCGCAGTGGTGATGCCCGCGCATATGCCGGTCGCGGCCGTGGTGATAGGACTGGTGCTTTCGACGGTGGTGGGGCTGGTGTTCGGGATTTATCCGGCATATAAGGCCTCGCGGCTTGATCCCATCGAAGCGTTACGCCAGGAGAATTAGTCTGGGGCGGCGCATGCCCCACTCACCCGTCCCGCTACGCGGGCCCCCCTCTCCCCCGAATCGGGGGAGAGGGAAGAAAAATTGATCGAGACCAACCTTTTTCCCGAATGTGGAAGAGACGGGAAAATTGAGTAGATAACATCCCTCTCCCTCTGGGAGTCTGTGGGACAACTAAGGGTGAGTGAGCAAAGCGAGCTTGCGAGGCACTTTTC
>JBOGJY010000318.1:0-6712 GCA_050745325.1 Terriglobia bacterium | reverse complement strand
CCTCACCCACCACTTCGTGGTCCCCCCTCTCCCAAAGGGAGAGGGCTGTTATCCCCCTTTTTTCCCCTCTCCCTCCGGGAGAGGGTGGACCGCGTAGCGGGACGGGTGAGGGCTTGGCTGTCGTGTTTGCGGTTTTCGTAAGAGCGCGCACATCGCAAAATGGGCGATGGCTGCGCCACCCAGGATACAGAAACCGCGTTCTTGCTTGTCACTCGTCACTGTCTTATTAGTCCCACTGTGGCTTGCCCTCAAGCTTGTGCACGATCACATAGGTATCACGGTCTGAAGCCGCCGGTCCATAATCATTGAAGCGGTAACACTGCTGGGCGTAGCCGCCCGCCATGAGCAGCGGCTTCAGCCGCATCCGGGTGATGCTGTTCGTCCCTCCGCCACGGCGGTGATTGCGCGTGGGGGATTTGGGAAAAGAGATGGTGCGCTCCGGAGCGTGATAAAAAATGCACAGCCCGCGCGGAATGCGGGCGCTCACCACGGCGCGCGTTACGATAACACCGTTATCGTTGTAGGCCTCCACCCAGTCGTTGTCATGAATGCCAATCCCGTCCGCGTCGTGGTCGTTCAGCCAGAAAGGCTCAACGCCGCGCGAGAGCGTCAACATGCGAAGGTCGTCGTAATAGGTGGAGTGGATGTGCCACTTGCCGTGCGGCGTGATGCAGGCGAGGACCAGAGAATTTTCCGTGGGCCGGCTTGTCACCAGGTTGAGCGTGTTCTCCACGCCAATCCGCGGCTTGAAGGTGGCGAAGGACTCGCCGAAATCACGGTAGGCTTGGTGATCGAGGTAAAAATGCTGCCGCCCGGTCAGGGTGCGCCACGGGACGAGGCGCTCGACGTTCATGACGTAGCCGCTGTACGCCCTGCCATTATTCACAATCCCAGACCAGCACGGGCTGGTGAGGATGCGGCGCGGCTGGCTCACGAGGTCATCGAAATTGTAGCGCGTGTTGCGCTGCCCGTCGGCGAGGTCTGCCAGAGGCAGCCCCACCTCACGCTCTCTGGCCTTAAATCCACGATAAGAGACTTCGCCGTTGGACTCGGGCGCAAAAAAAAGCACCGCATTGGCCGCGTGCAGGACATCGGCTAGCGAAGGATATTTCTGGCCGTTCCATTCATAGGCGGGAACGGTTTTGGCGAACTCATCATAAAGGTCTCCAACCTCAATCTCAACACCGTGGTCTTCGACGCCATGCTCTTTGATGCCGGGTCCGAGTGAGTTGAACTGATGAGCCAGGTTGACGTAATCGCGCCCCACAATCGAGATGTGCGGCATTGTCTTGCCTGGGACCGGCTCGCACTCACCTTTCGTCCAATCGCGGACCTCGGGCTGGGTGATTTCGTCCGGCGTATCGTGGAGCAGCGGGGTGAGCACAATATCCCGGAAGGGCACGGGGAAGTGCGCGCTTGCCAGATCGCTCACCTTGGCCGCAAGCCCGCGGAAGATGTCCCAATCGCTCTTCGACTCCCAGCAGGGCGGCACGGCGGCGCCGAAAGGATGAAGATAAGAGTGCAGGTCGGTCGTGTTCAGGTCGTTCTTTTCGTACCAGCTTGCCGAAGGGAGGATGACATCGGAGTAGAGCGCGGAAGTATCCATGCGGAAATTTAAATCCACCACCAGATCCATTTTCCCTTGCGCCGCGGCCTCGCGCCACTTCACATCCTTCACGTAATCACCCGCTACCTCCGCACCCACCGCGTTATCGTGCGTGCCGAGATAGTGGCGGAAAAAATATTCCTCGCCCTTTGCGCTCGAGTGCAACGCATTCGCGCGCCAGATCAGCCAGACGCGCGGCCAGTTCTCCGGCAAGTCCGGATCCTCGACGGAAAAATGAAGTTTTCGGGAGCGAAGCTGATCCACAATCCAGGACGCGATTTCCTGCTTGTCCCTTGCGCCCGCGCTCTCCGCCTCACGCACGAGATCGAGCGAGTTGGCGTTGAATTGCGGATAAAACGGCATCCATCCCATGCGCACTGCGGCCGCCTGAAGGTCCATGAAGTGTTCTTTGGCAAACGGTCCGCTGGCGGGGTGATGGTCCGGGTAGGGGCCTTCATAGCGCCACTGATCGCTATGCACGTAGTGGAACGAAGGGCCGTTTTGCAGGCGCGGCGGCCGCGTCCAGTCGAGCGCCATGGCCAGTGTGCTCCACGAAGCCATCGGAGTGAGCTTTTCCTGGCCCGTGTAATGGTTCAGACCTCCGCCATTCACCCCCACACAACCGCACAGAACGAGCGCGGTGATTCCAGCCCGGTAGTGACAGTTGGCGTGATACCAATGGTTCACCCCCGATCCCACAATGATGGTGCACTTGCCTTTGGTCTTCTCCGCCGTCGTCGCAAATTCACGGGCGAGCTGAATCACCGTTTTGCGGCCGACTCCGGTAAATTTCTCCTGCCAGGCTGGCGTAAAAGCCACGTCCTCGTCGTCGTAGCTCGTGGCGTATTCGCCCGGCAAGCCGCGATTGACGCCAAACTGGGCCATCATCAGATCGAAAACCGTCGTGACCGGAACTCGCCCCTCGAGGGTCTCTATATAGCGCACGGGCACGCCGCGCATGAAAGTGCGGCTGCCGCCGAAATCCATGAAAGTGACCTGCAGCGTGTCATCGCGGTCGTCGAGAAAACTCAATTGCGGATCAATCTCAGAGCCGTCCGCGGCGTCCTTGAGCTGCAAGTTCCATTGCCCCTTTTCGGTTTGCCAGCGGAAGCCGATGGAACCCAACGGCATCCGCGCGTCCCTGCTGGTCTTATCAAACACCAGCAATTTCCAATCGCCATTTTCGGCCTCGTGATAGCGACTCACCCGGGCGCCGCGCACGAATTTTCCGGCTGAATAGCAATTGCCGCTCTCGTGCAGCTCCACCAAAAAAGGAGCGTCGGAGTATTGCTTGAGATAGCCGGTAAAATATGGGACTTGCCGGGCGTGATGGAATTCCGTCAGGATCACGTGACTCACGGCCATCCAAAGAGCCCCGTCCATCCCGGCGTTCACCGGGATCCACCAATCCGCGTGCTTTGAGACCTGGCTCAAGTCCGGCGAGAGAACGACCAGCTTCGCCCCGTGATGGCGCGCTTCGACGACAAAGTGCGCGTCCGGCGTGCGCGTCATATTCAGGTTGCTACCATCGCATACGATGTACTTACTGTTGAACCAGTCGGCGCTCTCCGCCACATCTGTCTTCTCACCCCAGGTTTCGGGCGAAGCGGGAGGGAAGTCCGCATAAAGGTCGTAGAAGCTCAGCAGGACGCCGCCAAAAAGCTGCAGGAAGCGCGAACCCGCCGCGTAGCTCATCATGGACATGGCGGGAATGGGGGAAAACCCGATCACGCGGTCGGGGCCGTATTTCTTGGCGGTGTAGAGCATGGAAGCTGCAATCAGTTCCAAACACTCTTCCCAATGAGCGCGGCGAAAGCCTCCTTTGCCGCGCGCCACTTGGTAGGCGCCGCGCTTCTTTTCGTCTTCCACCACCGAGGCCCACGCCTCAACCGGGTCCGCGTGCTTGGCCTTCGCCTCGCGCCACAAGTCCATCAGCACGCCGCGCAGGTAGGGATACTTGATTCGCACCGGGCTGTATACGTACCAGGAATAGACAATGCCTCGCTGGCATCCCCTTGGCTCATAAAGCGGCAGGCTGGATTCAAGCTTCGGATAATCGAGCGCCTGCATCTCCCACGTAACAATCCCATTCTTGACATAAACATTCCAGGAGCAGCCACCCGTGCAGTTCACGCCGTGCGTGCTCCGCACCACTTTGTCATGCTGCCAGCGGTTGCGGTAAAACTCTTCCCAGAGGCGCGTTTCGGGGCTATAAATGTCTTTGATCCAGCTCACAAAGGATGCCCTCCTTGGCGCAGGGCCCTTTCAACCAGGGTTCTGCGGACTGGCTTGATACGGTTGCGCCAGAGAAAGCCGCTCACGGCTAATAGAATCAGGAAACCGATGAACCCCGCTAAAGCGATGATTCCGGTATTCTCGGCGGAGTGGGGTTGCGCTCCCGAGTCCTTGAAAAATGCGATCAGATCGCTTTGTTCTTCGAGCGTCAAGGGATGAGGGTTGTAGATCGGCGTCATTACGTGAAAGTAGAGAGTCTTCATCGACACCTGCATCCCATGAAGGCCGAGTTTCTTGTAGACGCCCGTCAGGTTCGGCCCCAGTGTGCCTCCGTTGGGAAAGGGAAGAACGTCGATACTATGGCAGGACTTGCAGGGAGGGCCTCCGTTTTGAAAGGGCGTTTCTCCGGTGAACAGCGCCTTGCCTCGATAGGCTGAACCGGCTGGGAGTTCATTGGCCATCAGCGAAGGACCCAGCGGCTCGCTGGCCGGGATTGTTCCCTGCGATGGATGGGCTACGGAAAGCCCCTGGGCTGAGGTGATTTGCGGAAAGGCCATCATGAAAAGCGTCAGAATGATAAAGAAATCCCAGACAGCGGGTGCAGCGTCTAGGTTCTCTTCATTCAATCGCATGACAGCGTCCCTTCATCCTTAAAAGTGGCAGGAGGGGGATAGGGGTTCTCTATTTTTTAGCAGAACTGCAACCAGGGCACGATCGAGAAACCAAATAATCTCCGGCTTGGGATAATCCGGGAGATTGTGAGAAGCTATTACTCTGTAGGGTACCACAAACGGCAACCTGGCCGGTTGAATTATCTTTAGCATGGACGATTGTCGATGGAAAATCGCTTTTTGAGGTTCCGAAGAATCGCGCCCTTACTGCTGATCGCCGTGGCATCAACCGCGGCGGTCATCGTCTATTCGGAGACCACGCCGGCACCCGCTCTTCCCCAAATCACGCTGATGCGAACTCCAGCCGGCGGTATCCAGCCGCAGACGGCGCTCGACCGCCGCGGCGTGCTGCGCATGATTTATTTCAAAGGTAACGCCTCGGCAGGGGACATCGAGTACGTTCACCGCGACCCCGGCGCAAAGGGATTTTCGGCGCCCATTCGCGTCAACAGCCAGCCCGGAAGCGCCGTGGCCATTGGCACGGTGCGCGGGCCGCAGATGGCGCTTGGCCGTGGCGGCCGGGTCTACGTCATCTGGTTTGGATCGGGCCATTCGAAGCCGCGCGGTCCGGATGGGAAGACGCCCGTGCTCTTTTCCCGCTTGAACGATTCAGGCACAGCCTTCGCGCCGCAGCGCAATCTGATGCAATACACGCATGGGGTCGATGGCGGACTTTCGGTAGCGGCGGACCAGCGCGGCGATGTTTACGCCGTCTGGCACGCCATGGGCAAGATTCCGGGTGAAGCCCACCGTCGCGTTTATCTGGCTCGCTCCAACGACGACGGCAAAACTTTCACACGCGAGATTCCGGTTTCCCCTGCCTCGCTTGGCGCTTGCGGCTGCTGCGGTATGCGCGCCTTCGTGGATGGGGGCGGAACGCTGTATGTTCTCTACCGCGCCGCCGCCGGGAATATCCATCGTGACATGACGCTGTTAGTCTCTACGGATCACGGCCGCACGTTCCGCGCCAAAGACCTGTCTTCCTGGAAGCTGAGCGCCTGCCCCATGAGCACAGATGATCTGAGCGAGGGCGGAGGCCGTGTGCTTGCGGCCTGGGAGAAGGCGGGCGAAGTCTACTTCGACGAAATCAACCCTCGCACGCTCAGCCTCTCCGCTGCGCTCGCCGCGCCCGGCCTGCATAACCGAAAGCATCCAGCGGTCGCTGCAAACGCGCGTGGCCAGGTTGTGCTCGCCTGGACCGAAGACACCGCCTGGATGAAAGGCGGTTCAGTCGCCTGGCAGCTTTTCGATCTGGCAGGCCAGCCTGTGGGGCAAGAAGGTCACGCATCTGGCGTGCCCGTGTGGGGATTACCAAGCGTGTTTACCAACCGGCAGGGGAATTTCACCATCGTTTACTAACCGGACTAATCCCTACTGCGACCACTTGGTGGGCCTGCGGTCCCAGCGATGTTTTCGCAGTTCGGCGTAGAGTTTGGAATCGAGCGGTCCAGCTTCCAGCGCGGCAATATTCGATTCCACGTGCCGCGTCTTTCTCATGCCGGGAATCACGGTGCTTACCGCAGGGTTCATCGGGATGAAGCGGAGCGCCATTTCTGCCAGCGTCATGCCGGGAGGCGCGAGTGGCTTCAGCGCCTCAACGCGGTCAACTGTGGCCTCCAGGTTTTCACGCACGAAATAAGTGTTGCGCCAGTCACCTTCCGGCCACTTGCTAGCCTTGGTTAGCGTTCCGGCAAGCGATCCCTCGTCGAAAGGGACGCGTGCAATCACGGCAACGTCTTTTTCCTGGCACGCCGCAAAAAGCTCGTCTTCCGGACTCTGCTCGAAAATGTTGTAGATTACTTGCACCGCATCCACAAGACCGGAGCGCACGGCTGCAATCCCGTTCCACGGCTCCCAGCGGTTCAGACTGATGCCGATGGCGCTGATGAGGCCGCGGCTCTTGAGATCGGCCACCTTTTTAGGCCATCGATCGTCGTTAAGCCAGGCGTCTTCCCATGTATGCAGTTGCAGCAGGTCGATGCGATCGACCCCGAGGTTCGCAAGGCTTTTGTGGACGTACGCCTCGATGTGATCGGGCGGGAAGCAATCGTCCAGTGAATAATTTTTCTGGCTCGGCCACTTCAGATTCTTGGGTGGAACTTTCGTAGCCGTATAGAGCTTCCTTGAAGGATTGGCCTTCAGCAGTTGTTTGAGAAAGCCTTCGCTGCGCCCTTCTCCAGAAGCCCAGGCCGTGTCAAAG
>JBOGJY010000317.1:0-12139 GCA_050745325.1 Terriglobia bacterium | reverse complement strand
TTGTTGATGGCGGCTCTCGCGCTCAAGTCGGCGGTTTTCCAATCGGAACCAACCTTCAATACGTAATTCGCCACCCAGGTTATGCCGTTGGTTAGATACGAAACTTCGATGTTCTGCTCGCCGGACTGCTGGTTCTGCAAGAGCAGAAGCAGCGAAGGCTTGGCGCTGAGGTTGGGCGGAATATCGGGGAAAATGTAATGGTCCACGCGAAGGTTAGTTTCGATTTCCCCGTTGATTTCCCATACCGGCTCCGGATTGGCCGCAAGCAGCTTCGCCTGGACGGGCGTTTCTACGTCGGAGCCGTTCTGCCGGTGAGTGACAACGAGGGTCAAGGTTTTCCCGACGTATGCTTGAAGGAGCTTGAGTGGATTGAGCAAATCATAGGCGTAAGCTTGCTGCAGCAGGGTCAACTGTGGGGAGCTGGAATTTACCTGCACGGAGTCGGGCAATAATTCCCGCGCCACTTCCGAAAACTTTAGCTGGATTGTCCCTTGGGGAATTCCGAGCCGCCGGGTGTCGCGCACCATGGCGGCGCCGGAGCGGTAAACGGTGATGGAGAGGTCTTTTTGGTCTGTCTGGTGTGCCGTCTGGGTGACTGTCTGCGTAGGGCGCACGGCTTGCGCTGCGCCTTCCGCGCCCGCGCTCAGCAGGATGATAACGCCGAGCCACAGGTATGATGTTCTTCGCATTCTCCCCTCCTCTTGAAGATGACACATTATAGCGCCAAAGAATAGCGAGGCGCACGCCACCAGGGTCTGTGTGAAGACGCCGGAAAAGGGGCTGTAGCGGCGGCCTCTGGCCGCCGGTCTTTACTATTAAAACCGGCGGTCGGAGGCCGCCGCTACAACTGCCACTACAGACTCGGGCAGCAGGAGCCGCTGCCGCCTCTACATCAAGCTGCGCCGTCACCGCATTGACCCGTGCGAGACGGGGGTCGCCGGTTCCTCCGCATTCTCATTGTTCCAATTGTTCCAAAAACAAAAAGGGCCAATCCGGTGATTGGCCCTTTTGAAATCAGAAATCTCTCTACAGCGATTTACTGCCCGCTTGCCGCCATTTCCTGTTGAGCGGCGCCTTTGGGCGTGCTGATGTAACCCTTCACGGTGCGCGGTCCAAGCTGGTAAACGACCATCTCATAGAAGCTGTGGGTATACTTCGGAGCGAAGAACACCGGCTGATCGATAGCCAAGTTTTTGCGCGTGATCTTCATATCGTTATAGAACATGTCCATATTGAAAGTGTGATGGCCTACGTTGGCATGCCTGAGCGTGAGAGCGACACCGCCCACGGTCTTCTTTTCATTTTGGGTCAGCGTGAATTCATAATAATCCCGGCTTCCGAGCTTTTGGAGGGCCACGATATCCTGGTGGTTGGTCGCAATCAGCGTGCCGAGGCCGCTCCGCGCCATTCCGAGGTCGTTAGCAATCGTGCTGACGTTCGTCTTGGTCTTGGCCAAGTCGTTCTTGGTCGAGGCGGCGTCTTGCGTGATTGAAGTCAATTGCTGCTGATCGGCCTTGGTCGCCAGGGTTGCCTGGAGTTGCTGCGTGCTCGCGGCCTCTTCTTTTTGCAGCTTCCGCACCAGATACCCGGCGTAGCCCGCGTTGCGAAGCGCTTTCTTCTCATTCGCATTCATATTGGTGGCGGTGCTATCGAGCTCGGTGCGGAGTTGATCGAGCGCCTGAGCGTTGGCGTTTTGCAGTTGCTGAACTTTGCCCGAGAGATCAGCGTTCAACTGCTGATTCGCTTTTGCCTGCTGAGACGATAACTCCGTACGCAGAGAGGAGAACCTGCCAAGGGAGTAAACTTCTCCGATAATCAGGAGCGCGAGAATCACGAAGATCGCTATAAACGCTCCCGTGTGGTCTGGCTTAGGGGCCGGCTGTAAGACAACCGGATTCTGGTCGGTACGAATGGTTTCCATGTGACGCCTCCGGGGTTGGCTTCAATTTTATCAGAATGTTTATCTAGAAGTGGCAACCTCGCCCCTTCTTTAAGCACGGCATATGCCAATTAAAATAACGAGGCATCTTATTGATTCTTAATGAGATACTATGGCCAAGCGAGGAGCCGTTCGCCGCAATTCCTTCCCGGTCGTGTAAAAAAGTGTGGAAATAATAACATTGATAATACCAAAAGGCTCCAGACCGGAGTCATCGCGCCGCTCCCGGATGCCCAGGGCCGTGGCGCGGGTCTTATCAATTTGGCGAATCTGGAAATCTTGAAGTTTGTAAATAAGTCAAGTTTTCGTCATGCTGTTGCGGCTCCTGCTCCCCGAAGGGGAGCGACATTAATAGCCGTGGGTAAAAACCCACGGTCACGGACGGAGAAGGCCGCCGGCCCTGAAGGGGCCGAACAATCGACCAATTGATGCGTTGTTCTGACCCTATTCAACCCCTCCGGGGTTGCTGAGGGATGTCCGTGGTTCAGGTTCCGTGGGTTTCACCCACGGCTATTCATCTTCCACCGCTTCGCGGTGGCGGCACGCCTCGTCGGCCTGAGGCACAGCCCCGCTAGTTAATCTGCCTTCTCCGGCCGGTTCGGTTCTCCTGCGCTCGCCGCCGCATTTTTCGCCGTCTCCTTCTTCGGTCGCCCTTTTGCCCAATCATTTTTGTTGACTTGCCGCGCCCGGCCGATTGCCAGAGACCCCGGAGGCACGTCCTCCGTCACCGTGGACCCGGCGGCCACGTAAGCGCCCTTGCCCACGCGGACCGGCGCCACCAGCATGGAGCCGCTTCCGATAAACACGTTGTCTTCGATGACGGTGGGGTTTTTGCGCTGGCCGTCGTAGTTGCAGGTCACGGCGCCGGCGCCGATATTCACTTTCTCTCCGAGCGTGGCGTTCCCGATGTACGCCAGGTGGGCAGACTTTGACCCGCGCCCCACGCTTGATTTCTTGACTTCGACAAAGTTGCCGATGCGCGTTTCCTGCCCGATCACGGCGCCGTCGCGCAGATGGGCAAACGGGCCGATGACGGCTCCGGAACCGATTTCGCACCCGCTCACCATGGAAAACGGGCGCAGCGAGACTTTATCGCCAACCGTCGAGTTCGAGATCAAGCAATACGGCTCAACCACGCAGTCCTTGCCAAGGCGGGTGCGGCCGAGAAGGTGGACGCCGGCTTCAACGCGCGTGTCGCGCCCGGCCTCCACCTCGTCATCAATTACAGCGGTCTTCGGATCAACAATGCTTACCCCGGAGCGCATTAATTCCTGCGCCTTCCGGCGGCGGATGATCCTTTCCACCTGCGCGAGCTCGGCGCGGTCGTTTACGCCCAACACTTCGCGCGAGTTGGTAACGGGATAGGCCATCACCTTCAGCCGCCGCCGGTTGAAGATGCGAGCCATGTCGGTCAGAAGGAACTCCTTCTGCGAGTTGGTATCGGTCAGGTCATCCAGATGAGCCAGCAATTTTGGGAGAGAAAAGCACAGAATGCCGGAGCTGATTTCGCCCAGCCGTTTCTCCGCCGGCGTCGCGTCCTTCTCTTCAACAATCGCCCGGACGCGAGCGCCAGGGGCGCGCAGGATCCGGCCGTAGCCTTCAGGTTTCTTCAGGCGGGTCGTCAGCACGGTAGCGGCGGCGCCGGATTGCTGGTGAAATTCCGCCAGGCCGCGCAGGGTTTCGGCGCCGAGCAGGGGCGCGTCACCCACCAGCACAATCAGGGATGGGCTGGGGCATTTTTCGAGCTCAGGGCGCGAGCACATCACGGCGTCGCCGGTCCCACGCTGCTCGCGCTGGCCGATAAATTCGAGGCCGGGGCGGGCAAACGCTTCCCGGACCCGTTCGGCCTCATGACCAATCACCATGTAGGCCCGCTCCGGGCCGGCGCCGAACGCCGCCTGAAGGACATAGTCGCCCAGCCGGCGCCCAGCCAGGCGGTGCAACACCTTGGTGTGCTCGGACTTGAATCGTGTCGCCTTGCCCGCGGCAAGAATCAGGACTGAAAACTGCGGCGCGCTGCTGGATGGATCTGCCATAGGGAAGCTCCGGGAGGCGGAGCAGAGTCTTTCAAGGTCTGCCCAGTCTCAACACTGTTTACCTGAACCAAAGATACGACGGCTTCATGAGACGATTTTAATCTTTCTTTGTTTTCAATCATCAATAGGCTTCGTTCCGTAAATTTTGTGTGTTCTTCCATTCTCTCCAGCCATTTTCTAATCTTTGAGGACAGCCGTTTTGTGGCGCAGAATTCGTCTTTTAACCCGGCAGCTTAGGCCGCAACCCAATTTATTGTCATCCTGAGCGTAGCGAAGGACCTGCTTTTCCAGGTTACCAGCAGATGCTTCGCTTCGCTCAGCATGACATCTGCTTTGGCTGCGGCTCTGTCGCGCTACAAGGCCCACACTCAGCATATCAGACCACACTGAGAATTTTGAGACAAACGAGATAAACGAGACGAGTTTTTCGCCATCCCCGGATAGCGCCAAGCATCGGATGGGCGTTCTGGCCCTGGCGTTCCGCTGCGACGAGGATGCTGGAATCGAGGACTATTCCCATTCGGGTGGATTAAGCGGCTCACGATGGCTGTTGATGATGGCTTCCAGGCCGGCGGCGAAGTCTCCGTCCAGCGTGGGCTCGTAGCCCAGTTCCTTCGCGTGCGCTTGAGCCAGCGCGATGGATTCCGAGATTGTCCGGCGCACCGGCGGGACAGGACACAAGTCCGGCCGCGTGTCTTTCTGTAGCGGCGCTGTCCTCAGCGCCGAAAATCGCCGGTGAGGACACCGGCGCTACAGCGCAGGTCTCCAAGAGGGTCTTGGCGCTGCGGAGAACTCTCCTACTGGATTTTCTTGCGGGTTTCGGCCAGCGCCCGGCGGGCCAGTTCATAGTCTGGGCACATTCGCAAGGCAGTCTCAAAATGATGGCGCGCTTTGGTGTACATTTCCTTCGCCATATACGCGCGGCCCAGATTGTAATGGGGATAATGGTAGGAGTCGTAGCGGCGCGATTGCAGGGCGCGTTCGAGCCACGGCAGAGCTTCGTCGTACTTCCCGCGCTCGATCAGGTAGACGCCAATATCGTTATAGGGGGTCCCAAACTCCGGGTCCACTTGAATCGCCTTGCGGCATTCCGCAATGGCTGCGTCAATCTTGCCCTGAAAATGGTAAGTCCCGCCGAGAAAGGTGTAAGCCTCGGCGGTCGGATGCAGGTTGAGCGATCGCTTGTAAAGCTCAACCGCCATCTCGTATTCCCCTCCTATTTGGTACTGATAGGCTTCTTTGAGGAGGTCCCAAGCCGATTGGTGATTTTCAATATCCATAAAGATAGCCGCCTTCGGCGTCTGACACTTGTTAACACATCGGCGGCGGAAATGTCAACGATCTGGGCGCGAGCGGCGGTTCTGGCCCCGGTCAGCCTCACCCGCCCTCATACTTCGGGCACCCTCTCCCTGATGAGGGAGAGGGCTGTGATCCCCTTAGGACTTCCCACCCTCGCCCCGCTTGCGGGGAGAGGGTGGCGAGCCCTTCGGCTCCGCTCAGGGTATACTCCGCGAGCCGGGTGAGGGGTGCTGACCTCCATTTTTCCGGGTACGATTCATTGCCTACTCCCGGAACTGTCAAACTTTTACTGCCACCCCGGCAGGCCGGGGCAACTCCCTTTGAATTAGAAAACCTAACCAACGGCCCAGCGGGCAAGCACAAGGCCAAGATTGGGGAAAATAGGAAATCATTTTCTCACTTTGAGCAACCCGCACACCTATTCTTTGGGATTAGCGTGGGAGGCCGCCGGGGCGACCCGTCGCGGCTAAGAGGCTTTTCAATTGCAAATAGCACCCCCTACCTAATTGCTGGGGAATGTTTGGGATGGCCTTAGCACGTCTATAGTATTAAGAAGTAAAGTGCTTAGAGGTATATTACGATTCAATAATCTGCCCTTGGGACCTGATAACACTCTGAGTTTAAAGCGGGTACGGCGGGCGCCAGCCTTTTGGCATGATGATTGCTCTTACGCAGCCCGAAACCAAGCCCAGCAGGCGCTCAAGTTCTTCAGAGGGCTGGTGGAGAGGGAAGATGTCAAATCGTTATCGTCGTTATTATCATAGGCGCCGGACGACCCGCACACCCAAGGCGTTTTGGATTAGCCTTGCCGTGCTGGTGGCTTTCGGCATTTCCGCGACGGTCCTGCTGATCGATCCAGCGGTGGTGGGGCAAACTTCAATGGGGTCGCTGTGGCAGGGCGCCATCGCGTTAGGAAGAAAGACCGCGTCCAGGACCGGTCTGGCGGCACACCCGGAAAGGCTTATTTATCCTTACTCGATTATCGCCGGGGGGGTGCACAACAAGGCGGAGTTCGAAGACGCCATGAAGACCGATCCTGTGGCGGCAGCGCACTACGCAAATTTCAATGCTTCGAAGTTCCGCTTGGTTAAGCTGCAACACCCGGAGTATGCCTACGTCTCGTTCCGGGTGGGTGATAACGTTTATTGGACCAGCCACCGGGTAGAGTTGCGCGAAGGGGAGACCCTGATTTCGGATGGGTCAAACCTCGGACGGACGCGTTGCGGCAACCGGGTTTCCCAGGCGCCGCGTCTGCCGACCTACGACCATGAGCCGTCGGCGAAAGAGTTAAACACGCCCACCCGGCCTAAGGTTGAGACGGAAGCCTTTAGCGCCGTGAACCCGCTCGCCCCTGGCGGAGTAATTCCGGCGCCCGGCGCGCTGCTGGCCCCCGGTGGGCCATCTTCACCGCCGCTGACCGCTAATATTGGGGGGATGCCACCGCTAATTCCTAATCTACCTGAAGGGTGCCCTGCGGGTACAACAACTGATTCCAAGGGCAATTGCATCACGTCCAATGTCCCCGTCCCTCCACCAGTTTCCCCGACGCCGGAGAATAACTCGTGGGTTTTATTCCTTACGGGAGGATTGGTCCTGGCAGGTTACGGTTTGATGCGGCGCCGCAGCGAAGCTCTCCGGTAGTGGCTTGCGGCTTAGTAGAGCGTGCCTGAGCAGCTTGTGGGCTACGGTGGACTCTAAAGACATAAGGTGATCGTTCACAATTTATCTGTTTTATCTGTGCGGGGAAGGGGCGCAGGCGACGGAAGCTACGGAGGGGATCGAAGGGGTACGGGGTAGCTTCCGCGATGCCTCTACTGAGGATTACTAATTATAGTGACGCTGTTTTCTGTAGCGGCGCTCTCTGAGCGCCGAATCTATTGAAAAATAAAGACCGGCGGCCAGAGGCCGCCGCTACAACCGCAGACGGGGCTATGAACCCGACCCCTGGAGACAGGGGAAACTCCATCAACGAACTTCAGTGGCATAACACTATCGCTTCTTTTTCTTCCCCGCCTGCTCAGCCACAATCATTCCCAAAACGTCTACATAGTGATCTTCGTAGGACTGGTCATTCGGATCCAGGTGGGTGGCGATGCGGAACTCCTTCAGAGCCGCCTGAAGATCACCCAACTTCTCTAAAGCGTAACCGAGGCCGTTGTGCGCATCCGCGCTTGACGGATCGTGGCGGATCGCTTCGCGGAGCTCGACGCCAGCGTTGTCCCAATCCCGAATCATCAGGAAGGTCATACCAAGCTCGTGGTGAAGGCCCGGGTTGTCAGGATCGAGCTGAATGGCCTGGCGCAGCGTCTGGATGGCTTCTGGAAACTGGCCATTGGACCGGGCGTCCACAGCGCCGCTCAGCAGCCTGCGCAACTCCATATTGTTTTCCGCCGCAGCGAGTGGTGGAGTTGCGGGGCCCTCGCTTGACGTGATCTCCGGCTTGGGCTGAATTGAGGTCTCCGAGCCCGGGGCGGGGGAAATAAAGTAGGTGGTCTCTGGTAGTCCTGGACAATCCACGTGGATGTAATGATCGGACGCGGGAACATCCGAGAGGGTCAGGCTGCCTGCGGCGCCGGTTTTCCCCGCCGGCGCGCCGTCGATATCCACACCGCATTCCGCCTTGCCTGAGTTGACCACCACTTGGGCGGTTTCTGACTTCTTATGCGCGTGGCGGAAAACCGCAAAGGCGCACGGACTCACGCCCCCCAAAGCAAGGGCGAGGAGCGCAACTGGCCCGGCGCTGCGGAACCATCTTCGCACGGCGGGTTTATCTTAGCACATGGGGCATATCGGCTGCCTGCGTCCCGCGCTC
Organism: Terriglobia bacterium; assembly: GCA_050745325.1. Classification (GTDB taxonomy): domain Bacteria; phylum Acidobacteriota; class Terriglobia; order UBA7540; family UBA7540; genus RH2-MAG17b. The sequence goes on along the minus strand of JBOGJY010000317.1, from coordinate 4,053 downwards.
CCAAACACCCCTTATGCTATAGTTTGGGCAGACAGCAGACGGGGTGGCGCCTGTCCCTGGAGGTAAGCGTTGGACTTCGAGTTTTCCGAAGAGCAGCGGGAAATACAACGGTCCGTCCGGGAATTTGCGGAGCGCGAAATACGCCCTCACGTCATGGAGTGGGATGAAGCCCAACGTTTCCCGCGTGAAATCCTTCCCGAACTGGCTCAACTTGGAATGATGGGAGTTACGGTTTCCCGGGAGTTTGGGGGATCGGAGCTCGGTTACGTCGATTACGTCGCGATTATTGAGGAGCTGGCGCGAGTGGACGGCTCGGTAGCCATTATGGTCGCCGCGCACAACTCGCTTTGCGCGGGACACATCGCCGAAGTTGGAACGGAGGCGCAGAAGCGCAAGTTCCTTGCGCCGCTGGCGCGTGGGGAAAAGCTGGGCTGTTGGAGCCTGACCGAACCGCAAGCGGGGAGTGACGCGAGCGGGACGCGCACGACGGCGCGTCTCGAGGGCGGCCATTGGGTGTTGAATGGCTCAAAAACCTTCACTTCGAATGGGAGTTATGCGGATATTTGTGTGGCGATGGCCGTGACCGACAAGACGGCGCACAAGCACGGGATTTCAGCCTTTATCGTCGAGCGCGGGACGCCGGGGTTCCGCCCGGGAAAGAAGGAGAATAAAATGGGCCTCCGCGCCAGCGACACGGCGGAGGTCATCTTTGAGGATTGCCGGGTTCCGAAAGAGAATTGCCTCGGCGAGCCGGGCGAGGGCTTCATCGATTGTCTCAAAATTCTCGATAAAGGCCGCATTTCAATCGCTGCCATGGCGGTGGGCATGGCGCAGGGGGCTTTTGAAGCAAGCGTCCGCTATGCCCGCGAGCGCCAGCAGTTCGGAAAGCCCATCGCGGAGTTCGAAGCCATCCAGTGGAAGCTTGCGGACATGGCGGCGGGCATCGACGGCGCCCGGCTGCTGACGCTGCGCGCCGCGGCGCGAGCGGACCGCGGATTGCGTGTTACCCAGGAAAGCGCCATCGCAAAACTGGTGGCGGGCGAAACCGCGGTTCAGGTGGCCAATGAGGCCGTCCAGATTCACGGGGGCTATGGCCTTATTAAGGACTATCCGGTGGAGAAATACTATCGCGACGTAAAGCTCTGCACCATCGGCGAAGGAACCAGCGAAATCCAACGTCTTATCATTGCCCGCGAAGTCTTGAAAGAAGCTGGCCATAAGGATTAAAAATTATAGTGACGTCAATCATTGTAGCGACGGCCTCTGGCCGCCGGAATTCCGGCGCTCAGAGAGCGCCGCGACAGCAAATAGCGTCACCATAATTTGTAATCCTCAGTAAGACGGCTGAGCGGCTCGTCCGCCTCAAAGCACGCCGCAGATCTTATGATTGACCCCACCAGTGAATTGGCGCGCAAGATACAGGCGGGTGACCGCCGCGCTGTCGCCCGCGCCATCACTGCCATCGAAAACGGAGATGAAGCCGGCATCCCGCTCTTGAAAAGTCTCTTCCTCAGCAGTCGCAAAGCGCGGGTGATCGGAGTAACGGGTTCACCTGGCGCCGGAAAAAGTACTCTGGTTGAAAAGCTGGCGGCTGTCTACAGACGGCGCGGCCTCAAGATCGGCATTCTTGCCGTTGATCCCTCCAGCCCCTTTAGCGGCGGCGCGATCCTCGGCGACCGCATCCGGATGCAAAGCCTCTACGCCGACGAGGGTGTTTATATCCGCAGCATGGCGACGCGAGGTTGCCTGGGCGGCCTGGCGGCCGCCGCGTGGGACGCCGTCACCGTGCTCGAAGCTGCGGGCTGTGAAGTGGTGGTTATAGAAACGGTGGGCGTGGGCCAGGATGAAGTGGAAATTGCAACCCTCGCTGATGTCACGCTCTTGCTCGTGACGCCGGGCATGGGGGACGACGTCCAAACGTTCAAGGCCGGCGTGATGGAAATAGCCGACATTTTCGTCATCAACAAAGCTGATCGCGGTGAAGCCGGCCGCACCGGGCGCGAGATCGCGGCGATGCTCAGCGTGGGTCCGGCGCAGGAAGGCTGGCAGCCGAAGATAACAAAAACGGTTGCGACCACAGGCGAAGGCGTGGACGAGCTTTGCTACCTTATCGGCGAGTTCTACGCTGACGTTGAAAAATCCTCCTTTGGACAGCGGCGCGAGCAGGACCGGTGGCGGTTGCGCGTTTTGCAAATGGCGCGAAAGCGGCTGTTTGACCGCGTGACCGAAAACGGTCAGAATGACGATTTCATCCGGACCCGCGTAGAGCAGATTGTGCGAAGGCAGGTTGACCCGCATTCGGTGGTTGAAGAGTTGTTGCGGGATTGCCCTCCGGTTCGTTGAGCCATTAAGTTATTGTTAGGGCGCGTTCTGAATTGTGTGGTTAAAACCCTCACCCACCGCTTCGCGGTCCCCCCTCTCCCTGAGAGGTAGAGGGGGATGTCCCCTTTTTTGCGTTGCCCTCTCCCTGAGGGAGAGGGTGGCCCGCGTAGCGGGACGGCTGAGGGGTACGCTCCGGGCAAGGCGGGCGCATTCCTTTCACCATAGTCGAACATCACAATGAAAATTCATCACCTTGGCATCGCGGTTGAGTCGCTGGATGATGCGATTCCCCTCTTCGAACGGCTTTTGGGCAGCGCGCCGGTTTCGCGCGAGATGGTGGCGGACCAGGAAGTCCGAGTGGCGATTTTTGAACTGGGTGAGAGCCGGCTTGAGTTGATCGAGAGCGCCGCGCCAGATTCCCCCATTGCGCGATTTATGGTGAAGCGCGGGCCGGGCATTCACCACCTGTCTCTGACCGTCCCGGATCTTGACCAATCGCTCAAGGAAATGGAACAATCTGGAATTCGTCTGATTGATCGCAAGCCGCGCGCGGGCGCTGGGAATGAACGCATCGCTTTTCTTCATCCGAAAAGCACCGCAGGTGTGCTGATTGAGTTGGTGGAGGAGAAGCCGACGGATTTGAGGAGGTCTGAGACCGGGTGAAACTGGGCCATTATAATATTTACGCTTTGTCAGACGGCAGTTTCGGGCTGGATGGGGGCCAGATGTTTGGCGTGGTGCCGAAGCCGCTCTGGGAAAAGAAACTCGCGGCTGACGCGCGCAACCGCGTCCCGCTCGCGCTTACTTGCCTGCTTGTTCAAACAGGACGCCACAATATTTTGATCGAAACCGGCATTGGTGACAGGTTTGACGCCAAGCGCAAGGATATTTATGCGGTAGATCATTCGGCGGCGTCGCTCCCCGGCGAGCTCAAGAAAGCGGGCGTTTCACCGGAAGAGATCGACATCGTGATCAATACCCATCTTCACTTCGACCACTGCGGATGGAACACGCGCCAGGAAGGCGGCTCGATCATCCCCACGTTTCCGCGCGCCCGCTACTTTGTGCAGCGGGGCGAGTGGGAGCACGCTTGCCAGCCGACGGAGCGCGACCAGGGAAGTTTTGTGAAGGAGTTCTTCGCGCCGGCGGAGGCGCAGACGGAGTTTGTTGAGGGTGACGCCGAGATATTGCCCGGCATCCGGCTGGAGGTTCTGCCCGGTCACACGCGGCACATGCAAGGTGTGCGGATCACTTCCGAGGGCGAGCAAGCTTACTTCATCTCGGATCTCGTGCCCACAACCGCGCATTTGGAGTATCCGTGGATGATGAGTTTTGATCTTTATCCACTGGAAACGCTCGCCAACAAGAAACGGTTGCTCCCTGAGCTCGCGGACGGTCGGACACTGGTTGTGTTTCCACATGACCGGTCGACGCCCTGGGCGCGTCTGGAGGAGCGGGAGGGTAAAGTGTCCACCATTATTGATCCCTCCGCGGCGTAATTGTTCGGAGAACTCTAGCGGCTTCAGCGAGGAACATCAACGGCATGGCTCAGGCGGAAATCGGAATCATCGGCGGCAGCGGCATTTACAACATGGCGGGCATCCGGAAGAAGCGTGAGGCGCGGGTGACGACGCCGTTCGGCCGCCCCTCAGACGCCTACGTGACGGGTGAATTGGAAGGGCGGCGCGTGGCTTTCCTGGCGCGTCATGGGCGCGGCCATCTGCTGATTCC
>JBOGJY010000316.1:0-7578 GCA_050745325.1 Terriglobia bacterium | reverse complement strand
GATGAGGGGCAAACCTCTTTAACTCCCGCAACACCTTGTCACAGCCGCGGCGGAAAATCCACCGCGGCGCAGTGGACCGGTGCCGCTTCTGCTGCCGCCATTCGTAGAGCGCCCCCCAGAGTTCGCGTTTGTAGCGCAGCATCCACCAATAGGGTTTCACATAAATCCAGGGAAACCACGGCTCGGCAAGGTCAATGGCGTCAAGCGTTCGAACGTCCAGCAAATCGTGCCCATCCGCAAACGCGTCACGGATTACGGACGACGCCTGGACGTGGCCCGAGCCAACGCTCAGCGTGAGGATAAGGATTCTTTTGACGGTATTCATCTTGTTGTGTGCAGTCCGAACGATCCGTGTCTATTCAAACCGCCGCACCAGCAGTACCGCGTTCAGCCCTCCGAAGGCGAATGAATTGGAGATTGCCACCCGCACCGGCAAAGGCCGCGCCTGGTTCGGAACGTAGTCCAGGTCGCATTCCGGGTCGGGCTCGGTGTAGTTTGCCGTGGGAGGAACTACGCTCCTCGACATCGCCATCACGGTGGCCACGAGTTCGATGGCCCCCGTGCCTCCCATGGTGTGCCCGTGCATGGATTTTGTGGAGCTGATTGGAACGCGCCTGGCATGCTCGCCAAACACTTCTTTGACAATGGCGGTCTCGGTGGCGTCATTGAGTCGCGTTCCGGTTCCGTGCGCGTTGATGTAATCCACGTCGCCGGGATTTGTCCCGCCTTCATCGAGCGCCATGCGAATGGCCCGGGCCGGGCCATCGACCGTGGGCTGCGTGATGTGGCCGGCGTCAGAACTCATCCCGAATCCGCTGATTTCAGCCAGAATATTTGCGTCCCGCTTGCGCGCGCGGTCCAGGTCCTCAAGGACCAGCGTGGCGGCGCCCTCGCCGATCACCATGCCTTCACGGTCTCGAGAGAATGGACGGCAGGCGCGGCTGGCGTCACCGTCGCCGCTCGCGAGCACCCGAACCGATTCCCACGAACGCATCATCCCGTAAGTGAGAGGCGCGTCGGTTCCCCCCGCGAGCATGATATCGGCCAAGCCGTACTTGATCAGATGAAAGGCCTCGCCGATTGCGTGGCCCGATGACGAACAAGCCGTCGAGGTTGCAAACGATGGCCCTTGGGCGTTGTATTCCATGCAGATTTGCGACACGGGCGCGTTGTGCATGATCCGGGGGATTGTAAACGGATGCAGGCGTGTGGCGTGTTTGGCGTAAAGATTCAGGTAGCCGTTGTCGAGTCCCTGCGCCCCACCCATGCCCGACCCGATCACTACACCAAAACGCGGACGCTCCTCCTCCCGGACTTCGATGCCGCTCGATTCAACCGCTTGCTTTGAGGCCAGCAGAGCGAACTGCGCGAAACGGTCCAGCAAATCCAGCCGTTTCTGCGGAAAATAATCGGCAGGGTTGTAATCGGGAACTTCGGCGCCAATCTGAACGCTGAGGGCGGAAGGATCGAATTGCGTGATCCGGCGGATGCCGGACCCGGCGTTACACAACGTTGAAAAGAAGCTTTCTACATCCTTGCCAGTGGATGCAAACACTCCAAGACCTGTAATGACGACCCTACGCACGGTTCTCCCCCAGCTTGCGCCGGTTCAATTGCTGGTGGTTTGCGGCTCACCTTTGGCCATCGAGACCAAGTCCGAGATATCTTTGCCCTCGAGCACGCGCGTCAGACTGTCCACCACTTGCTGGACACTCTTCATATTTTGCGCAACGTTGTCCGGAATATCGATTTTAAATTCCTCTTCGAGCGCAAAAAGAATGTTCACGCCGTCGAGGGAGTCAATCCCCAACTCTGCAAATGTGGAATCCGGCTTCACGACGCCCGGCGCCAAGTGTTGCTCGCGACTGATAATCTCAATCACCTTTTCCTGTGCGTTCATCTGATCTCCTTTTCCTCCCGGACCGTGTGCCTGCCGCCCTGAGTTTCAGGATGATATTCCAATCGAACTCTCTTTTGCCAGACCCGCAACCAGATCCAAGAGCTCAGAGAGCTGAAATGGCTTGTCGATCAACCCGTTCACGCCTAAGTCCAGCGCCAGTTTCCTCTCTGCGCCGCTTATAAACGACGACATCAGAATGACCTCGTACTTCGTCTTCTGGCGCCGCAACTCCTTAAGCAATTCCAGCCCGCTGCCGTCCGGCATCCTCAAATCCGCGATAATGATCTTGTAGCCATCGTCCTCGTTCAGCAACCCGCGGGCGGCATTCACATTCTCCACCGCTCCAACGGAATATCCGTTTGTGGTGAGAACCTCTGAAAGCAACTCGCGGCTCTCCGCGTCGTCATCCACGATCAAAACTTTTGGCACGCTGGGCGAATCTCCGAGTTCAAACAATATCTTCCAAACCGAATACGAGCATTCTTGTCTCCATTCACCGCAAGGCAGAGTCAAGCCTTTTGTAATGAATGATTTGATGGTTTCGGCTCTCTTTGGACTTCCCAAATGGTGGGCCTAAGAGCTTGAGACTGTGGCAAATTGCCCCACAAGCAGATCTTTCTACACAAGTCGCGGCGTACGTTGGGGTGGGTATGGTGGCAAGGCGGATGGCCAGGACAGGCGACTTTGGAATTTCGAAGGATCAAAGATACGCAATGCAAACATTAAATTGGGCGGGGCAGAAAGCTACACTTCAGAGATTAATAACTTTCTATCGACCATCAAAAAAATACTCTCACGAAACGCGTAAGAAGTTCAGAGCGGATTTCATCGCCAACCAAGGACTATTCGCGTAGGCGCTCACTTCGTAGGCGCAGCCAATCTTGCAACCCCGGCAAAAGTCCCACATGCTTTTTTCCTGAGCGATAATCTTGCGGGCGTCTTCCGAAGCAAAAATTTGTTTCAGGGGAGCCTGCGACTTATGCAAGGTCATAAAAGCGCAGGGAAGATGAATGGAGCCGTCGGGCTTCATGGAAACGAGTTTGGAAGGATGGCGGCAAGGGAAATCCGCGTTGAATCCGCCCCTGCGGTAGAAAGGATAGTAGTGCTCGTAGAAACGCACGTTCTGCGGGAAGTTTTTTCTCAATTGATGGAGAAAGTTCTCAACTTTATCGATCTGGTCTCCGTGCAATTCAGAGTCGGGTAGAAGCTCGCCCCCGCGCATGACGTTATGCACGGCCTCGGGGTGCATTACTAGATTTCGCTCCTTGCAAAACGCGGCGAGCGCGGGCAGGTCTTCCAGGTTTTCAAGATTAACTGCGGCGTTGATCTGAGTGGTGAAGGGCTTGCGCCGGGTAAGCACCGCCTCGAGGTTCTCTATGATTTTAGACAGGCCGTTGATGCCTCGCCGCTTCGCAAAACGCTCAGGGTTCAGCGAATCAATCGAGACCTCGAGCATGTCCAGCCGGGCGAGGCCGTCAGCGTACTTCTTGATCAACAGGCCGTTTGTGGGCATGGAGGTCCACATGCCTTTATCCGAAGCATATGCGATGTAGTCCGTAGTATTTGGGTTGAGCAGCGGCTCGCCGCCCGAGAAGCTGAGGGCAAAAATCCCCATGTCGCAGAATTCATCAATGCGCTTGAAGATGCGTTCACGGATGGCGCGAGTTTGCAAATCGTTGAATTTGCCCTCTTCGCCGAAAATGCAATACTCGCAAAACATATTGCACATTAGCGTGGTCTCGAACATCACCATATAGGGCGAATTAAAACCAGAAAGCGCGTGCTTGGCAAAACATTTCGCAATGTATGGGAATTTCATGGGTTGTATCAGAGGCGCCGCTTGCGGCGCCCGTGCAATCTTCAAAACCTCAGCTTGAATCGCTCCACCATGCGATAGAGCGTCTTGCGGTCAATACCCATGATGCTTGCCGCCCTCGCCTTGTTATGCCTTGTCACCTTGAGGACGTGGAGCAGATAGCGTTTCGCCAATTCGTCAAGAGAAGGCAAGTCGGTATGAAGGCGCTCCAACCGGTCGCCATTCTGGCTGCCAGGGCGAACCTTGGGTGGCAGGTCTTCCAGGTTCACCACTCCCGAACGGTTCAAAGCGACCGCTGCCTCCAGGGCGTTTTCGAGCTCGCGGACGTTCCCTGGCCATTCATAGCTGATCAGCGCCGAAAGCGTCTGGGTTGAAACCGAGTAGTTTTGTTTCCTCTCCCGTCCCAACCTCTTCAAGAAATGCTCTACTAAGAGGGGAATATCCTCCGTGCGCTCGCGCAGAGGCGGCATATTGATCTCGACCACGCGCAGGCGGTAATAGAGATCGGCGCGGAATTCTCCCTCCTCCACCAATTGCCCCAGCACTTTATTGCTCGCGGCAAGGAAGCGGACATCGGTCTTGATCACCTGGTTGCTGCCCACGCGCCGCACTTCCTGTTCTTCAATCGCGCGCAGCAGGCTCACTTGGAGCGCGGGGCTCATTTCAGAAACTTCGTCCAGAAACACGGTGCCACCGCTCGCCTCTTCCAGAATACCTCGTTTATTCTCGAAGGCGCCGGTAAAAGAGCCGCGCACGTGTCCGAAAAGCTCAGTTTCGAGCAGCGACTCGGCCAGCGCCCCGCAATTAACCGCAAAAAATCGCTGGCTGGCCCGGCCTCCGTTGTAATGCACCGCCTTGGCCACAAGCTCCTTGCCCGTCCCACTCTCTCCATAGATCAGCACCGTGGATCGGGCGTCTGAAACCATGGCGATCTTTTTGTAAATCTCCAGCATCGCCGGGCTGCGTCCCACTAAACTCGAAAGCTGCCCCTGGCTGCCAAGCTGCCGCTTCAGGTTACGGTTTTCGCGGATCAGATTGCGGCTTTCGATGGCGCGGCTGACCTGAAGCAAAACCTCATCAATCTTGAACGGCTTGGAGATGTAGTCAAATGCTCCGGCCTTCACCGCCTCAATCGCCGTTTCCATGGTGCCGAAGGCGGTAATAAGGATGACCTCTGACTCCGGCTGGATGGACTTGTAAGTTTTCAGCACGTCGAGCCCGTTCAGGCTCGGACCCAGCTTCATGTCGCTGATGATCACGTCGAAGAGTTCCTGCTCGCCAATCTTGAGCGCCTCTTCGCCGCTTCCTGAAGTAGCGACGTTGTATCCCTCTTCAGTCAAAACTTCACGCAAAAGGTCTTGCGTGTCAGGATCGTCGTCGACCACGAGAATGTTGATGCTGCGATTTCCGGGCATAGGTTTATGATCGATAAGCGCCTGCCGCAAATATCATGAACAAAAGGTAGCGCAGAGTTTCCTGCCTTTGGGAACTCTGCGGCTTGTTTGTGAATCCCCAAAGAAAACCGTGTCATGCTGAGATACTCTACGCCGGCGCGCTCATGGCGGGAGCCGGTTCCAACTTTTCGCGGCAGTCGAGCGGCATTGTAATAATGAATCGCGTGCCCCGGTTGATCTGACTCTCGACTTCGATGTTCCCGCCGTGCTGGCGCACAATCTGATTGCAGATGGCAAGGCCGAGGCCCGCGCCGGTCCCCAGCCGTTTGGTGGTGAACATCGGATCAAAAATGTGGTCCAGATTGCCGGGCGCGATCCCTTCGCCGGTGTCTTCCACTTCGATCGTCACATTTCTACCCTCAGCATTCGATGGAGAAATAAGGCGGAAATTCAAATCCCCACCGTGCGGCATGGCGTCCATGCTGTTATTAATCAGATTCAGAAATACATGCTGCAGGTAGCCGGAATCACCGTAAATCAACGGACAATCCTCTGGTAAATAGGTGTGCGCGTGTATCTTGCGCGATTCAAGGGAAGGCGAAGAGATCAGCATCGATTCCTCGATCACCTTCCGGACGTCCACCGGCTCGATGCGCAAATCAAACTTGCGCGTCCAGGAGAGCAATTGCTTCACTGTGCGGACAATGTTATCGATCTGCTTCTGGATAACCTCCAGACGGCGGTCGGTGGATTTATCGCCCGTTTTCCGCCGCGCCATCAACTGCACATGCCCGGAAATGGAGTTGAGCGGCGTGCCAATTTCGTGCGCGATGCTCGCCGCCAACTGGCCCGCGACGGCCAGCCGCTCCGAGCGCGCCAGGCTTTTCTGCGTTTCGAAAAGCTCCTCGTTGATGCGCGTCAGCTCCACGTTGCGCTGCTCGACTTCGGCCGTGGCGCCTTTGATCTTGCGCGCCAGCTCGTTATTAAAGTTCTCGATCCGTTCGAGCATCCGGTTCAAGTGCATGCTCAACTGGCCAATCTCGTCCTGGCTCCAATGGCGGGAGCGGACGTGCAACTGGCCGCCTTCGGCCGATTCCATGACCCGGATCATTTCCTTCACCGGAGCGCGAATGCCCGTCAGGAAAAAACCGTGAATGACAAAAATCAGCACAATAAGGCTGCAAAGCATGAGGACGAAGTTGCTTTCCACAATGTCCTGGGTAATGACGTCTGACCTGAGCTTCGACACCCTGAGCACAAGGCACCCGGACAATGTCCCACGGCCGCGAAGCGCGGTAGAGAGAATCCAATACTTTGCATCCGGCGTTTCAATGCTGTACTGGTCTTGATTAGGCCGTTCGAATTCGTCAAGGTGGGCGTTTGCCCAGCGCACGTCGCCGATCAGGGGTATCGCATCGAGTTCCCGGTGCTCCGCGGAGGAATCGGTCGAAGCCAGCAAGTGGTGGCCGTTCTGGTGACTGTAGACGTCGGCTTGCCGAATGCCCGGAATGTCGTGCTGCATCTGCTTTAGCAGTTGGACCAAATTCTGCGGATTTTCCAGAGCTTGGTCATTTACGAGCGTGTGAGCCGCCAGCCTTGCCTGTGCCAGCGCCTTCCGGTAAACTTCCTCCTCAACCGGCTGCCGGGTTAAGAACATTGCAATAAAAGTCGAGACCGCCAGCAGACAGACCACGGCGACCGTGAAAATGATGATAATCTTGGTTTGAAGGCTTAGGCGCCGGATGGATTCGACTGGATGCATTATTTTGCATTCTAGCAATCAGTGTGGCAAAATGCAACAGCCTATTTTCTCTATAACTAAATAATTCAAAAGAAGTTAGTATAAATACCTATCCGGTAAGTTGATACCTCTCCCTTGAAGAGGGTTGGCCAGGATTTTTGAGCGACATCCTGAGAGAGTGCAAGTTTAGAGTTATGCCATGTACTTTGAATGGGATTCTGCCAAGGCTGCGAAGAACCTTCGAAAGCACCGGGTTTCTTTTGAGGAAGCTTCCGGTGTTTTTTATGACCCATTGGCGGTGACCGGCGTCGACCCCGACAAGAAGGTGAGGAGAGGCTGATCACGTTTGGCAAGTCGTCGAACCGTCAGCTTCTGGTTCTTTCCCATACCGAACGCGGCGAAGCAATCCGCATTATTAGTGCTCGTCGCGCAACTCGTCATGAGAGGCAAATTTATGAAGAAGGCTAAGCCTGCGTCCAAGGAGCTCCGCGCGGAGTACAAACGCTCTGACTTTAAAAAGCTTGAGCGAGGTAAATATTACGAGCGGGTTAAGGAAAGCTCTAATGTCGTTTTGCTTGACCCTGCGGTTGCAGCCGTATTTCCAAATTCAGCCTCTGTCAACAGGGCGCTCCATTCTCTGGTCGAAGTGGCCGAGAGCGTATCGGATCTAGCATCCGGTTCCGGCCGGCCGGTTCGCCGAAATTCATCCACGGCCGCCAGATAAGGC
>JBOGJY010000315.1:0-2914 GCA_050745325.1 Terriglobia bacterium | reverse complement strand
GCGGTCGAGGGTTACTCCTGCGCGGAACTGGCGGCGATCCTGGATATTCCGCTGGGAACAGTGAAGTCGCGGCTGTTCGCCGCACGCGAGCAACTGCGCCGCATTTGGAAGGGGGAATGACCTCAGGAGGAGTTATGAACTGCCACGAAGTTCAGCCATTCGTTTCCGCCTTGCACGACGGCCAGAGCGTGCCACGAGAGGCTGCCGAGCATATGCGAAGTTGCTTGGCGTGCCAGGCACGACTCGAGGACTACGCCAGAATGGATGTCGAACTGCGCTTGCTCGCCAGCAGTGCGCCGGAAGAAGCTACAACGCAGATGCCGCACCTTCCTCAGATCAGACGGCGTTGGGGTCACACCTTGACCGCACGAATGCTAGTCCCTCGGTTTGCCCTGGGCGTGGGACTGTTTGCCATTCTGGGCCTCTCGGTCGGACTGGGTTGGGTGCGTGCGCAGAGCGGCGGGCCTTGGTTCCAATTCGATCTGAGCAATGCGGAGAAAAACCTAAGCGTGGGCTGTCTAACTCAGGCTGGCGACGACTGCCAGGGCTTTGTAACGACAGCCGCCAACCAAAAGATCGGCATTCGCGTCAAGGCACTGGACGTTCAGAAGGATTTGGCGCGGCTGAGCGTCAAGGCGCGGGTCTTTGAACCTGTGCCGGGGAACGAAGAGGTGGAGGCGAAACATCAAGCCGGTGGGCTTTCCCAGGAAGTCATTGATCGGATGTTCGCCAATACCACTCCGCAAGAATTCGATTACGTGCCTGGGCAAACGCTCGAAATACCCGTCGAGGGAGGAGGCAAGGTACTGTTAAGCGGCGAAGTGTTCAAACTTCGCCCCAGCTTCTCGGCGCAATGGTATCCCCTTACCCTCCAGCCCAACGAGATCGCACTGAGCAAGGCGGCCCTTGTTCGGGGCAATCAATTTCTCGGGGAAATTGAAGGGGGTGGCAGCGCTCGGGGGGAGAATTCGGCCATCGGCATCTGCGTCCCGCCTGTGGGCGCGTTCGTGTTTGGCCTCAAGCCTTTTGATGGTGCGGTTCATGGCGTAGCTGAATTCGGTGAGGTTCGCTTCAACCTCGACGGCGACCAGTACACGCTTTTCTCAGCTACGCCGATCACGGGCGGCCAGCAACCTCGTGAAATTTGGGTTTACCGAAGCCAGAATTGCATGCCGTCCTGGAAGACCACTCCAAAGCATCCCAGCATGATTGGCTCAGGCAGCATCTCGAACGTCTTGGACCTTTTGCGCAAATAGAGTCCCTCAGAAGCAATATAGACACTGCGATAGAGTTTTTCTCCCTCGTCCTCGCCAATGAGGCTCTCAGGACCTGGCTCCCCTCAGACCGATGATTTCGGCTCCCTTTTATCCTGGTGCTGACAGCGCTCATAAATAATGCGGAGTTGAGAGCGCCGAGAACCGCGATTGGCAAAGGGCTGGCGCGCCAACTCCACATTTCTGACAACTACACATTCAAGGAATACGAGGACATCTCAGTTCCAATGCGTGAATTGATCCGCTGCGATAGATGGCTCCGCGACAAATTTGCGGACCAATTCAAATGGGCCGAGTCCTGCAAGGACACAGCCTAAACTCACAGTGCGGGCGGCCGGTTTCCCGAATTGGACGCTGGCCGCTCGCGCTTCAACAAATTTCAAAATCCCAATCGAAGAGGAGAGAAAGGTTATGAGCGGCATCGCAGTAATTGCGCCGCCGAAAGAGAATGAGAACACCCTGGTTCAGGAAATTCCTCTGGACCGCATCGAAGCACCCGGCAGAACCGGAGCAATGACGCCATCCGGTGTACAATATTCGCCTTTTATTCGTTATGCAGTCTTTGGGAGCGCCTCGCGGTGAAGAATGTTCCCGGGCGCGCCGTGGAGAGAAAAGCTCCTTGTGGTGGGAATAATTACTGCATTCTGAAGCATCCACGCTTATGCCTTTCCGGCCATCACGGGTTCAATCGCAGCACCAGCTACTAATGGAATCATGGGATTAGCGGCCATTGCGTGCAGGCGATGAATCTCTGGTAGGCCCGAGCGCGGTGGACAAGAGATTGCATCCAAGAGGTCAGGAGCCGGAATCAGGACTTCGTAAATGATGATGATTGGAGGAAAACCGTCATGACCGCTCGAAAAAGCTTCCGTGTATCGAGTTCCCTGCTTGTCGTACTCGGCTTGGTGCTTTCTCTTCCTGGTCTTTGCCACGGCCAGAACAAAGTGATGGGTGAGGTCGAATTTGTTGGCGCTACAAAGCTTGAACAACATTCTGGCGTCTGGATTGATGGGGAATACGTGGGCTATATAACCGAGCTCAAAGGCGCCAGAAAAGTTCTCCTGCTGCCCGGCGACCATCAGATTGCGGTCCGCCACTTAGGCTACAAGGATTTCACGCAAAAAATTGTTGTCGAGCCGGGACAAAAACAGACTATCGACGTCACTTTGGTGAAAGATCCCCGCGCCCAAATTCCGGCTGTAACCGCCGAAATCAAGCTGGAGGTCACTCCGGACAGGGCTGCGGTTTTTGTAGACAACGGATTCATAGGTCCCGCCGAAGACTTCGGCGGTATGGGAGGAGCATTGTTGGTGAGCCCAGGAAAACACCGGATCAGAATCGCCATGCCTGGATACCAACCATTCGAGACGGATGTCAGCCTGCTGCCGAATCATAAATTCACTTTGAAGACGGAGCTGATTAAGGGGAGCATCAACCAGGCCGGGCCTCTCATCAAGAAGCAGTGACCGAAGTCTTGACCTTGCGGACGTCCGGCTTATCATCAGTGAATTCTTTGCCCGTCTTCATTTCGATACGTCGAAGCAGTTCGTAGTGCTGAACGGTTATGTGACTTCTGCAATGGCAAAACAGCGCAAGGTCGAGCCAAGCGGGAGTGATAACGGCAACGACTACACTAGGTA
>JBOGJY010000314.1:0-8671 GCA_050745325.1 Terriglobia bacterium | reverse complement strand
CCTCACCCCCGTCCCCTCTCCCGCCGGGAGAGGGGGGACCGCGAAGCGGTGGGTGAGGGCCTCTTGGCGGAGTTGAAACTCCGCCCCCTGAAATGGCGGGCGCACAAAAATCACGGAACGAAGCCTAGCAAGCCTTTAGAATCAACGCTTCTAATTTTCGGGTGTGGCCGCCCAGATTAGAAAGTGTCTCATTTGTCTCAAAAGTCTCAAAGTGCCATGATCAAGCTCTTCCGCGGCGGGTTAGCTGTCCCCAGATCCTAACGCCGCCGGCCTGGGAGCGCTATGCGTTTTATCGCCGCACCCTTCCGCATTTTTTAGTCAAACGTTGTGAGGCGTGCAGCTCGTGTGCGATCATCTAACAAGTGACGCCCATACCAGCGGAGCATTCGCCGGTAAACGCGCGGAGAGGAAAACCGGGACTGCCCATGATCCGTTATGACATTTCGCTGCTGGCAGAGGCCGATCTGCATTACTTCAACGAAGGCACGCATTACCGCCTCTATGAAAAGCTGGGAGCGCATCGCGCCGCGGCGCCTGGCGGCGGCGAGGGAACGTACTTCGCGGTATGGGCGCCCAACGCCGCGCGCGTGGCGGTGATGGGTGACTTCAACTTCTGGGACAAATCCAACCATCCGTTGCAGGCGCGCGGAGCGTCGGGACTCTGGGAAGGGTTCGTGCCGGGCGTGTTGGAAGGGACGAAATATAAATTTCAAGTTGAATCCCGTTACCACGGCTACACGATTGACAAAGCCGATCCCCTCGCGTTGTACAGCGAAGTTGCTCCGCAGAACGCCTCAATCGTCTGGAACCTTGACTACGAATGGAGCGACCGGCCGTGGCTTGATGAAAGGCGCGCCCGCAATTCGTCTTCCAGCCCCATCTCCATCTATGAAGTTCACCTGGGTTCCTGGATGCGCTCGCCGGATAATCCGGAAAAGTTTTTCAGTTACCGCGACTTCGCTCCCCGGCTCGCGGAGTACGTCTCCAAGATGGGTTTTACTCACGTCGAATTTCTGCCGGTGATGGAACATCCGTACTATCCGTCCTGGGGCTACCAGATTACCGGGTATTTTGCGCCCACCAGCCGGTACGGCGCGCCGCAGGATTTCATGTTCCTGGTCGATACGCTTCATCAGCGCGGCGTTGGCGTGATTCTCGACTGGGTACCGTCGCACTTCCCTACCGACGGGCACGGCCTCGGCTACTTTGACGGCACTCATCTTTACGAACACGCCGACCCCCGCCAAGGTTTTCATCCCGAGTGGAAGAGCTTTATTTTTAACTACGGCCGCAACGAAGTGCGCAGCTTCCTGCTCTCCAGCGCGCATTTCTGGCTGGACCGCTATCACGCCGACGGTTTGCGTGTGGATGGAGTCGCCTCCATGCTCTATCTCGACTACGCGCGCAATCCCGGCGAATGGATTCCCAACCGCTATGGCGGCAAGGAAAACCTTGAGGCCATCGGCTTTCTCCGGACGATGAACGAAAGCATTTATCGCGAGTTTCCAGACGTCCAAACCATCGCGGAGGAATCAACCTCGTGGCCCATGGTGTCGCGCCCCGTCGACATCGGAGGACTCGGCTTCGGCATGAAGTGGGACATGGGTTGGATGCACGATACGCTGGCTTATATATCCAAGGATCCGCTTTACCGCGCCCACCACCAGGGCGACATTACGTTCCGGATGATCTACGCGTTCACGGAGAATTTTGTTCTGCCTCTCTCTCACGATGAGGTCGTCCATTTAAAAGGATCGCTGCTTCATAAAATGCCCGGAGACAACTGGCAGAAGTTTGCCGGTCTCCGCCTGCTGCTCGGTTATATGTACTCGCAGCCCGGCAAGAAATTGCTGTTTATGGGCGGCGAGATCGGCCAGTGGAATGAATGGAACTATTCATACAGCGTCGACTGGCATTTGGCCGAATTTGCTCCGCACCGGGGCGTGCAAAAATGGGTGGAAGATTTGAATCGTGCTTACCGCGCCGAGCCGGCACTTCATGAGCTGGATTTTGACCCTGCCGGATTCGAGTGGATCAACTGCACAGACTCCGCAGCCAGCACGCTGAGCTTTATCCGCAAGGGGCGAACCACCCAAGACTTGATCCTTGCCGTCTGCAACTTCACCCCCGTTCTCCGCATGGGCTATCGTGTGGGTGTGCCGCGCGGCGGGCGATGGGTGGAGGTATTGAATAGCGACTCTCCTCTCTACGATGGGAGCGGCCAAGGCAACGCCGGCGGAATGGAGGCTGAGGCGCTTGCTTGGGACGGGCGGCTTTATTCTCTTCCCCTGACGCTTCCGCCGCTGGCCATAGTATTCTTCAAAAGCACGGGCGATTGAGGCCGGACGGCTGAGATTCATTCGAGCCAAGCGCCCGGCGCAACCCGCCGCGCAATTGAATCGCGCCGAGGACAACTCTTTCAACTATTTGAGCTTTACATATTATAGTGACACCAAATGCTGTAGCGGCGGCGTCCCACCGTCGGTTTTTTCGGCGCTCAGAGAGCGCCGCTACAGAGAAAGTTGTCACTATAATATGTAAAGCTCAACTAAGGAGACTTATGAGCGGAATTCTCGAAAGCAATATTGAACGATACATCAATTCAATTCTTCCAGCGCGGGACAGCGTCTTGCGTGAAATGGAGCGGTATGCCGCGAAGCACAACGTCCCCATCGTAGGCCCGGCCTGCGCGCGGGTATTGTTCCAACTCGCAAGCGCAATGGGCGCGCGGCGTGTGTTTGAGCTGGGGTCAGCCATCGGGTACTCCACGTTATGGTTCGCGCGCGCGGTAGGCCCTAAAGGAACGGTGTTCTACACCGATAGCGACCCGGCGAACGCCGAACGGGCGAAAGGCTATCTCAAGCGCGCCGGAGTTCTCGAGCGGGTCCGCATCTTGACCGGCGACGCGCTCGAGATGCTGAAATCCACCAATGGGCAGTTCGACCTGATTTTCAACGATGTAAACAAGGCGCAATACCCGGAGGTCCTCCGGCTCGCGGCTCCCCGAGTGCGAAAAGGAGGGATTTTTGTGACCGACAATGTGCTGTGGTCCGGCCGCGTTACCAAAGCCGCCGTTCGTGGCGACGCCGCCACCCGCGGCGTTCAGCAGTTCAACCACAAGCTGTACCGATCTAAAGACTTTTTCACCACCATCGTTCCGCTGCGCGACGGGCTGGCGGTGGCCGTCAAGCAGCAATGAAACATTAAAACCATGTTTCAATCTCTCACTGAATCAATTCATCATGCCCCGGATGCGGTGCAGCATCGATCTCGCTGCGGTGAGGCGCGGGTCGCCGGGCGGCGCGAGATCGACATAAGCCCGCAAGTCAGCCGCCGCCTCACGATACCGGTGAAGGAGCACCAGCGCCGTGCTCCGGTCGTGGAGATCCTGGCGCGACGCCGGATCGATGGCCAGGCTCATCTCGACCAGGGTGAGCACGCGATTGTAATTGTTCCGGCGGAAATAGCAGCCTTTAAGGTTGTTCAGCATTCGAGCCAGGATTTCTTTCGAAGTGGATGCGGTAAGATATTGAGGCTCGATTTTTGCCTCCGGGCCGAAGTGTTTTTTCAGAAGCGCATCGCAATCTTCGAGGCTCAGGATTTCTCCCTGGCAAAACGGGTCAAGAAAAATATCCCGGCTCGCCGCTTTGTACTTCACCAGAAAGTGCCCTGGAAATCCAACTCCCGCCAGCGGCAAGCCGTGACGCTTGCCGAGCTCGACATAAATCAGCGAGAGCGTGATGGGGATGCCCATTTTGCGGTTCAGCACGTCATTCAAGAAGCTGTTGCGCGGGTCGTCATAATCTTTCTCGTTTCCACAGAATTGCTGTTCTTCAAACAGGAAGCTGTTCAGCGCCCGGATATTCGCGTCCGGAGAGCGTACGGCGCTGGCGTCGAGCCGGCTTGCCAGCAGGTCAAAGCGGCCAAGCTCGGTTTCGAGGCTGAGGTTCGGGTATTCTGTCTGCGCGATCATCAGAGCGGCCTCAAGCAGGGGAATGCGTTCCTCCTCGCACTCCATTAACCTGCTGAACCGCCGAATAAGATTTTCAGCCATACTGAATCGCCATCCCGCAAATGGTTTTAACCGTGCCAGAAATGCCCTCACCCCCGCGGCTTCATGCTTTGCGCGGGCCGTAAACCGGCACGAAAGCCTCAGGTGTGGTTTGCCTCCAAAAACTTTTCGGCGTCAATAGCCGCCATGCAGCCCGATCCGGCTGCCGTGACGGCTTGCCGGTAGATACGGTCCTGCACGTCGCCCGCCGCAAAAACGCCCGGAATATTAGTTTTCGAGCCATTCACCGTTTTGAGATAACCGAGATCATCCGTGTCCAGCGCGCCTTTGAACAGCGCCGTGTTGGGCGAGTGTCCGATACCGATAAAGAGCCCATCGCATGGATAGATGCGTTCTTCGCCGGTCACAACGTCCTTCAGCTTCACACCCGTCACTTCATTCTTTGAGACGTCCAGAACGTCGGTCACCACGGAATTCCACACCGGTGTAATCTTCTCGTTTTTCAACAGGCGATCGGCCATGATTTTCGAAGCCCGCAAGTGATCCCGCCGGTGAATCACCGAGACGCGGTTCGCATAGCGCGTCAGAAAGAGCGAATCTTCCGCCGCGGTATCCCCGCCTCCAACCACGGCGACGTTCTTCCCCCGGAAGAAATATCCGTCACACACCGCGCAGGTGGAAACACCATGACCAAGCAGCTTCTTTTCAGAATCAAGGCCCAGCATCTTGGCCGAAGCCCCGGAAGCGATAATCAACGTCCGCGTTTCAATCTTTTGTTCACCCATCTCAAGCGTAAAAGGCCGCTTTGAAAGGTCCACCCGCGTCACATCACCCTCCGTGAAAGTTGCGCCGAACTCGGCGGCCTGGCTCTGCATCATCTCAATCAGCTCAGGGCCTTGCACTCCCTTGGGAAAGCCTGGATAGTTTTCAACCAGCGTTGTAAGGCTCAACTGCCCGCCCGCCTCATGGCCTCGGATCACGAGCGGGCTCAAATTCGCCCGGGCCGTATAGATCGCAGCGGTCAGTCCCGCGCAGCCCGAGCCGATAATCACCACATTATGCATTCTCTTCTCCACATGAAGTTTTGGTCACATCCATCTTACTCGAAATGACGAACATATTGCTGCGTGCGCGAACCGGAGCCCAGCCGGAAGGTCAAAGAACTGTAGCGGCGGTGTCCTCGCAGCCGGTCTTTATTCTTTGAAAGCCGGTGGCCAGAGGCCGCCGCTACAGAGCCGCAAAAAACGGTGATTTTGACGCGAAAACCGGAAATGAACCGGGCTGAAGCCGCAATCGCCTTTCTTTTATTGAACTTGCCTCCGGTTCTGTGGAAAACTTCGGTATCTCATTCGCAATCATAATGATAAACCGATTTGTTAGAATATTAGAGTCCGGTTGGTTCCGGTTGGTTCCGGTTTCGACTCTTTATTTTCAATAACTTGGAAAAATAAAAACAATCCTTTTTTTGCGATTTTTTCTCTCGCTTCGTGTCGTGGAATCCTACGTTTTTTATAAAAATAATGTTATCAATAAAGTGCATCGTTATATCCAATGCACCTGTAGCGGCGGCGTCCCCGCCGCCGGTTTTTACTATTAAATACCGGCGGCCAGAGGCCGCCGCTACAACCGCGCCCCACGGGGGTGGTAGCCGCGGTCAGCGTTTTTCTGACCGTGGGTCGGTACCCGATGAAGGCCCACGGTCAATCAGAAAGATGATTGACCGTGGCTACCCTCTGCCACTCTTTCCAAAATCCAAAATCTAAAATCGGAAAAACCGCAGAGTTTTAACCGCAAAACTCTACGCTACAATACCCTCACCCCCAGCATATCAGACCACTCTGAGAATTTTGAGACAAACGAGATAAATGGGACGGTTCTTCACCGCTGCTTCCTAAATACGGAAAAGGTCCGCGCCCGCCTGCGCATCACTCATCCCCCAGCTTTTTGGATGCC
This sequence comes from Terriglobia bacterium, assembly GCA_050745325.1. Taxonomy (GTDB): domain Bacteria; phylum Acidobacteriota; class Terriglobia; order UBA7540; family UBA7540; genus RH2-MAG17b. The sequence goes on along the minus strand of JBOGJY010000314.1, from coordinate 2,706 downwards.
TGGAAAGGAAATGAGTTCTACCGCTGCTTCTCCTACGGGCGCATCGCTGTCCGAAGGTATGCAACCACAGACGGCAACGGATCGTAACCCAACCGAGGGTAGCCCGTGGGTTTGCCTACGCGGGAGACTATAGTACGATAAGTCGGCTGGCCCTTAGCATACGCGGGACACAAGTCCACGACCACTATGTACTGTAACGGCGGCCTCTGGCCGCCGGATTTTAAATAGCAACGACCGGCCCTTAGTAAAACCTCTAGCGAGGCGCGTCCCCTCACCCGGCCCGCTACGCGGGCCACCCTCTCCCCCAAATCGGGGAGAGGGCATGAGGATAAAGGGACCATGGAAAACTTGACTCAATTGCGTCAAGTTTTGCAAACGTAGGAATCTAGTCCCAAGGTTGCTTCGAACATGCCCGAAACCATGACGGCTACGGCCGATGCGGTAACCGCCGAACACGTGAGCAAGCATTTTGACTCGGTGACTGCGGTCGATCAATTATCGCTCCACATCAAGCAGGGAGACCTCTTCGGGCTGCTGGGTCCGAATGGCGCGGGCAAGACCACCACCCTGCGCATGATTATGAGTGTGATTATTCCCGACGAAGGCTGCGTGCGCGTTTTCGGCGAGACTCATCCCGACCGGGTGCAGAACATGACCGGCTATCTCCCGGAGGAGCGCGGCCTTTATCCGCGCATGAAGGTGCTGGACGTTCTCGTCTTCCTCGCCAGCCTCAAGGGGGTCGCGGAAACAGAGGGCCGCCGCCGGGCGCGGGAATGGCTCGAACGGCTGGAAATCGGGGCCTGGGCAGAGCGCAAAGTGATCGACCTCTCGAAAGGAATGCAGCAGAAAGTGCAATTCATCGCCGCCGTACTTCACCGGCCTCCCCTGCTGATTCTCGACGAGCCTTTCGCGGGTCTCGACCCGGTCAACACATTGGTCATCAAGGACATCATGCTCGAAATGCGCCAGCAAGGCGCCACCATCATTCTTTCATCGCACCGCATGGAGCAGGTGGAAATGATGTGCGAATCCATCTGCCTGATTAACGCCGGACGAAAAGTGCTGGATGGCGAGCTGCGGGCGATCAAAAAGGAGTATGGCAAAAATACTCTCCGCCTGGAGTTTTCAGGCGACGGCGAATTCCTCAATCAGCCGGACTTGATCGCCTCCGTCAATCACTTCGGCGCCGTGGTGGAGGCGAAGCTGCGGCCGGAAGCCGACCCTCAGGAAATCTTGAAGCGCGCGGTCGAGCGCAACGTCCGCATCAGCCGCTTCGAGCTGGTTGAGCCTCCGCTCAACGATATTTTCATTGAAAAGGTATCCGGCGCCCATGCATAAAATCTGGCTCGTCATCAAGCGCGAATACAAGACGCGGGTGGTTTCGAAGGGGTTCTTGATCAGCACCATCGCCATCCCGGCGCTGTTTGGTGGGATGATTCTCTTTGAAGCGGCGATCGCAAGCAAACACCCTGCCCGGACGTTCAAAATCGCTGTGGCCGATGAGACGGGAAGCCTCGGCAGCGCGGTCTCCCGGTCGCTCACACAGGTGAAATTGCCCGGAGGGTTGCCTGAATTCGAGGTGACGGAGATTATTGATCCCTCCCGCCCCGGAGGCGCGCCGCAAGCCAAACTCGAAGACATGGCGCGTTCGCGCGGCCTGGATGGCATCCTCTCGATTCCGCGTGGCATCCTGACCGGCGAGGAACCCGAGTTGGTGGAAAGGAACGCCGCAATCCTGAACTCCGTGAACGATATCAACAAGGCCCTCAGCAATTCCGTCATTGCGACGCGCCTGCAGACGTACGGAGTACACGCCGGAGAACTGGGAACCCTGCTCCAACCCGTTAAGCTCCGGGTCTCTCAGCTCACCGGACAGGGAAAAACTGAAGGCAGGGGGCCGATTCAAGCCATCGCGATCATTATGGCGTTCGTGCTTTACGGCGCCCTGATGATGTACGGCATCACCACCATGCGGTCCGTGCTGGAAGAAAAAACTACGCGCACCATGGAGGTGCTCATTTCTTCCGTGCGTCCGGTTCAGCTGATGGCGGGAAAAATTCTGGGAGTGGCGGCGGTAGGTCTGACGCAATTCATCATCTGGGCTGTTTCCGCCGCGCTGCTCACGGCTTACGGTTTTTCTATGTCTCGCTCTTTCGGCCAGAGCCCACCTGCCATTCACATTCCCGTGGCTTTATTGATCTACTTTGTGGTGTTTTTTCTGGGGGGTTATCTTCTCTATGCGTCGATGTTCGCCGCGGTGGGCGCCGCTGTCTCCGACCACAATGACGCCCATCAGATTCAAGCGCCGGTCGTCTACTTGCTGGTGGCAAGCGTCCTGCTGTTCGGACTTATTTCGCGCGACCCGAACTCAACCACGGCCGTTGTGCTTACGTTGATTCCCTTCTTTTCACCTGTCCTGATGGTGTACCGGATTGCGTTGCAGACGCCGCCCCTCTGGCAGATTCTGCTTTCGCTTTTTATCCTCGCCCTCACCACCGCGGGAATTGTCTATGCGACCGCGCGCATCTACCGCGTGGGCGTTCTGATGTATGGGAAGCGGCCTTCGCTCCTCGAAATCATCCGCTGGATGCGTTATTCCTAGTGCGGCGTTCGGAGAATTTGTATGCCTGCAGCGCCGCCCTTCAGGGCGGCGATGTCCGGGCATGCTGTAGCGGCGGTCTCTGGCCGCCGGCCTTTACTATTAAT
>JBOGJY010000313.1:0-12896 GCA_050745325.1 Terriglobia bacterium | reverse complement strand
AGCATCTGTTGGCCCAAGGCAAATTTAAAATGCAAGCCCTGGTCGCGGTCATGCGCAAGCTTCTGCACGCCATCTTCGGTATGTTTAAACATCATCAGCTCTACGACGGTTCGAAGGTCTTTCGTCTCCCGGCCCAGGCCGATTCACCCCCGACCTCAGGCGCAGCAGCATGAATATAAAAATCTCTTGAAATTCAAGAGAGAATCTACAAGGCCACAAGACGGGTGCGGGGTAGCCACGGTCAATTCACAAAACGAATTGACCGTGGCTACCCGTCCTGAAACAGGTCTGACTGGCTTGCGGTGTTCTTGCTCTTCCGTTCCGCTTTCTTGAAGGTCTCGATGCGATGCCGGGGGAAAGCGGCAGTTGTAGCGGCGGCCGCTGCTCGCTGGTCTTAACTATTAAAGACCGGCGGCCAGAGGCCGCCGCTACAACAAAAGGGATGATACAATGGCGGCGTGAACCGGCGAACATTCTTAGGCGCCGCGACCGCGGCGGTTTTACTTGATCCGAAGATCGATGCGAATCCCATGACCCTTCCCATTATTGACGCGCACATTCATTTATTTGACCCAACCAGGCCGCAAGGCGTGCCGTGGCCTCCTAAGGATGACAAGGCGCTATATCAACCGGCGCTGCCCAGCCGCTTTCGTAAGGTGACGGAAGGTTTCGGCGTGGTGGGTGCGATTGAGATTGAATGCAGCCCGTGGCTGGAAGACAACCAGTGGGTGCTCGACGTTGCCGCGAATGACACGATCATTGTCGGGACCGTGGGAGACCTGGAGCCCGGGACGCCCGAGTTTCGCAAGCAATTAGAGCGATTCCACCGCAACCCGCTTTTCCGGGGCATTCGATACGGAAACCTTTGGGGCAGAAACCTGGGACAGCAGCTCTCGAATCCGGAGTTCGTTTCCGGGCTGAAGGCTCTCGCGGAGGCAGACCTAGAGCTCGACGTGGCGAACCCCGACCCGGCGCTGATCGCGGCCGTGGTTCGTTTGACCGATCAGGTTCCGCATCTTCGGGTGGTGATCGACCACCTGCCGCAGCTTGATCCTCCTGCGGATGCGCAGGCGCGCAGCGCGCTCGAAGCCAACCTCCGGGAGCTGGGAAAGCGTCCACAAGTTTATGTGAAGGTCTCGGAAGTCCTGCGTCGCGTTGATGGCTCCGTGCCTAACGGTTTGTCGTTCTACCAGCCGAAATTGGATGAGCTTTGGGGCATCTTCGGTGAGGACCGGCTGATGTACGGCAGCGACTGGCCTAACAGCGATCACTGGGGGACATACGCCGAAGTGCTGAGCTTGGTCCGGGGATATCTCATAGGCAAGAGCGCCGTGGCCGCAGAGAAGTTCTTCTGGAAGAACTCATTTGCGGCATACCGTTGGGTCAAGCGCGATGACAGCCAGCCGCGCCTTGGCAGCGCCTGATTGGCGCACAAGCTGAGGCAAACTGTGCAGTAAAATGTATGCGGCAATTCGCGCGGCGCGGGAGGCGTTTGATAACGCGCTTCCACCGCAGCAACTGAGGGCAGCGCAACCAGTTTGTGGACCAGATGCTCCAGAGAGGAGAACCGCGACATGAATCCTCATCGTCATAAATACAGTATTGCTGATACCGATGCGGTGGCCGAATACACGCGCAAGCTATCCGCCTGGGATTCGCACCAGCATCGCCGCGAAAAACTCTTAAAAGCTCTCGCCGAGGCCGCTCAGCAGTCTGATCAAGCGAGCGATGAAAAGCGCAAGGCTTTTTTTCATGGTTTGCTCACCGGCTATGCGGTTGCTCTGAAGTTGTGGTAGAGACCGGCCTAGCTTTTCTTGAAACCATCCGGCGCCAGCCGGTCCCGGAACCAGTCTGGGCGAAGGATAATCGAACTGTAAATGGCCCCACGAAGCTGGCCGGACCCAAATCCGGTTACAATATAGGCCCATGACCTTGTTGGGGCCGGCATCAATTCGAGGCGTTCCTTTCTTCGTGGACCTCTCTGAAGGCGAGTTGAGCGCCTTATTGTCCCGCGCGCTGACGGTTCATTACAAGCCTCAGCAGATGATCTTTAATGAAGGCGACCGTTGCGAGGGCCTTTACGTCATCGTGTCGGGCAAGATCAAGGTCTTCAGGGTGTCCCCGGATGGCCGCGAGCAAATCCTCACCATCCAGGGCTCGGGCACTTCCGTCGCTGAGTTGCCGGTATTTGATGACGGGGATTATCCTGCTTCAGCCGCCGCGATCACCGAAGCCACACTTTTGCACATCCGTAAGCAGGATTTCCGGGCGCTCTGCCTGGAGCAGCCCGAGGTGGCGTTAAAGGTTCTGAAGCAAGTCGGCTCCCGGCTGCGGCGGCTGGTAGAGATCATCGACGAGCTTTCCTTCTCCACCGTGCGCCATCGTCTGACATCATTGCTCCTGCGGCTGGCGGCGGAGAGTGGTGAGAGGACGGGGCAGGGTATCGTCTTCACGCTTCCAGGCGCCCAGCAAGACCTCGCCGCGCAAATTGGCACGGTCCGCGAACTGATCTCACGGAATCTCGGCCGTCTTCAGTCAATGGGAATTATCCGGATCGACGGAAAAAAGAGGGTGACCGTCCTCGACCTCCAGGCGCTCAAGGCCGAGGCCGCGGACGGCAAGTAACCTCCGAGTCTGTGAAATCATTGCACGGCGCTGAGGTTTTGCTGCGCGATTTTAGCCGGCACATGATTAAGCGCCCGTTACGACACCCAAAGGCACAGGAACGCGCACTAAAGCTGCCCGCAGCGTCTTCGAAAGATTCATCAGCCGCCAGAGTCCGACTCCCCACCACGCCAAAGCCGCCAGTTCCATGACGCCGGTGACGCCGATTAGAGGGTAGGCAATGTGTGGGAGCCAGTCGGTGAAAACTTCCAGAAGGACGCGGCCGGCGCATCCCGCATTCAGGAGGATGAAAGGCCCCCAGAGGGAGGTAAGCCCTCGGGAATCAGCTCCGGCAAGAATAGGAACCACCCGCGAAGAAACTCCGATAATCATCATGCTGATAAAGCCGACGGTGAAAGCGTGCCGGTGCGCTCCCCAGAAAGCGTGCGAGAAACCCTCTCCCGTCCATGCGCTGTAGGGCATGAGTAAAGGCATCATAAACACGGCTACGAGCAGCCAGACATATGCGGCGCGGATGAATTTCCAACTACGGTCGGGCTGGGACGTTCGGGTGAAAATGCGAAGTTGCAGCACCAGCAGCACAGCCCAAGCGACCATCAAGAGATAAGACACCTCGAGGATCAGGGCGAACCAGAGGTTGCCGGTGGTGAGGAGAGCTGCGTAGCTCGCCACGTCCAGCGCGAGACTGCCATTCATCAGCCAAAAGATCAGCCTTTGGCGGTCATGCTTAGGCTGGCCGAGACCATAAACCGCCGGCACAAATCGCTGGCTGACGCCGGCAATAATGAGCGCGGCGAAACCAAGCAACTGAATATCGCGCAATGGGCCATCCAGCAACGCGGTGCGGAGAATGGTCTCTTGCAGGTTAGCCGCCGTCGCTTCCGCGAAGAAAAAGAAGCTGCTGAAAATAGCTTGAATCAGAAACCAGGCAAGAGCTCCGATGATGAACACTTCGTACGGGCTGCGCGGACTCATGGATTGCCTGGCCGTCTTCAGAATGATGACGCAGAAAAGCGTGATGGCCGTAATTTCAGCCGCGGCGGAGAATGCGCCCAGGATTAAGGCAAGCCCGCCGTGTTGTAACATATCTCCGATGAAGCGCAGGAGAATGCCCGCAAGCATCAGGTAAAGCGTCAAATTTGCTAATCCTGGCCGCCACAGCGTAGTGAACTTGAAGCGAGGAAAGGACTGGTAGGCAAAGCCCATGACGAACAGCCCTATCCAGCCGAAAATCATAGCGTGCGCATGGGCGTGAATCGCGGGAAGCAGATGGGGTTGGAGGAGCGATTTACCTAGCGAAATCTGCATCAAAGCGATGACGCCCCAAAGGCCGCCCAGGGTCAGAACGATTGCAATTCCCGCCTTGAAGAATCGCCGGTAGATATAATCCGCCAGGCTTTCTTGATAGACGTACTTCTCCGGCGCCGGATTTTCCATCTCTCCATTCAGGTCATGCAAGAGCGCCTCTATATCCACCTGATGGACTGAAGTAAAAAAAGACAGCGGCTCGGCGGGCCCGTGCGCGCCGCCGCATCCCTTCAGGCCGTGCTGGTCGAGAATGCGCCGTGCCGACGGGCAGCGCCCTAAAATCTCCGTAATACTGGTTGATGCGGTAATCTTACGCACAGTTATCTTTTCCATGATTTATGCCGGAGTCTTCAGCCCAGCGGGGCCAGAAGGTACGCTGCGGCGCTAAGCTTGCGATGGTTCACGCTCAACCGCTTCGTTCAGCTCTTTCAGAAACTGATCGAGATCCAGATTGTGTTTCCGGGCGGCCACCATGCAGCGGGCGCTTGCCTCCACAACAAAGATCTAGATTGTGCCGGGCAAAAACCCTCATCGTCCGCGGCCAGATGCGGGCGACGTCACCCACTTTCATTTCAGGATGGATGGCAAGCCCTTCTTTGTTCTCCTTTCGGAACACGCTCAGCGTAACAGCATGGTGACGCACGGACGATGACTTTGGTCACAGTGAGGGACCAAGACGGTCGATGGCGCTAAATCCAGGCGACCGGGAGAAGCATGTTTGCAGAAGTGGCAAGGGTTGTGACTTTGCTTGGAATTCTCTCTTCAGGGGGTACGGGCGTTCTCTTAGACCCGCACGGTGAAACGGTTCTCATTCCAGTTTCACTACTCATCAGCGGCCCAGGCATTGCGCCACTAAAAGACAATCTGAAAGTACCGTCGTGGTACACAGCCCCAAAAAAGAGGAGAAATGACATGGCACAGGAACAAATGGCTACCACCAGTTCTACCGACACGGCAACCGTTGGGTGTTGCCCGCAACTCGAACCGTGTGAAGTTTGCGACATACTCAACTTCACCTATCAGCTTCCCTTCCTCCCGGTGGTTGCAGCCGCCAACCGGCAGGTTGTACCGGTTAAGGTCACGCTGCACTTCCAACTAACGCGCTGCTCAGGACCGCTCTCGCTGGGCGACCTGATGTATACCACCACACTTTTGCCGGGCGAAAAGGTCCAACTCTATTCGAGCGACCGCCACACCCGTTTCAGCTACGATAGCGAAACACAGCTTTCTTATCACACTGAGACAACCTCGGAAGAGTCTTACTACGCGGCGGGCATGGCCTACGGGATGAGCAACCTCAGCTCGCTCGACACCTCCAATTCCGATTCGTCGTTCAGCTCCTCCGCGGTAAGCGGGGGTGGAAGCGCGGGCATCAACCTGGGCATTTTCAGCATTGGAGGCTCCGCCGCGGGCAGCTCGTATGATTCGAATTCGGCAAACAGCTTCGCGCACTCGCTTAGCCAGCACTCGCAATCGCTGCAGCAGCATATGGAAACCAGCACGCGGGCCGCGGCCTCAACCTCCGTCGGCGAAGTGGCTACGCGCACCCACCAACAGGGCGAATCCGAAGACCAGTATGAGTCGTCTTCGCGCACTTTCAGCAATCCCAATCACTGTCACGCCGTTACCTTCCTCTTCTATCGCATCAACAAGTGCCAGACGGTAAAGTTTGAGCTGGTCAGCATCGACCGGATTGTGGACGATCCCCTGGCGCCGACCGGCGCCACGCTGAACCCTCCGAAACCGCAGACGGGTGTTGGCGTCCTTTCGAGCCGCGTGCTCGCCACCAGCGCGGCGCGCCTCGATGTAGCGAACCGCGCGCTCCAGAGCGTCGCGGTGGAGCAGGAAGGCGGCGCAAATGCGGGGGTATCGCTGCTTGCAAGATCGGCCGCCAGCTTTACCCAGCCGGGCCCGATTCCTGTGAATGTGCGGCAGGCGGCTCTGCAGGCGGTTGACCAGGATCTGGTCAATGAAGGGCTGCTCGACAAGGTGGGCGGCCAGGTATCCCCGGCCGCGCAGAAATCGCTGGGGTGGGAGAAGACCATGTCAATCCCAACTCCCGGAGTGCTGGTGAAAGGCTGCCTGGATGATTGCGACATCTGCGAGCCGGAACTGAAGAAGCTCATGGACCTTGAGGCTACGCGCAAAGACCTTGAGAACCAGCTTCTCCAAAAACGAATCGATCTGCTGGCCCAGTCACAAGAGTACCGCTGCTGCCCTGGTGACTCGGAACAAGCCGCGAAGCCGTAACCTGAAACACAACGGCGCAGATCTATTATTGAAGATTACATAATATAGTTACAGTTCAGAACAACCGGCCTGTTCCCGGAAGGCGATAAAAAGCCCGAAAAGTGGAACTATATTATGTAAAGCTCATTAAGACCTGCGCCGTTGCCCCTATCCAGAACGTTCTTCAACTCATCCTGCAATAGAGAGAGGTTTTCGCGCCGGCTTTTCAGTTCAACCACGACCGCGAACCTCGAGCGAGGCTTCGCCTCAGACCCATCAGACCTATGGGGCCGGGGCCACCGCGACGCGGTGGAAGATGAATAGCCGTGGGCGGAACCCACGGAACGTGAACCATCGTCATCCCGCAGCAACCCCGGAGGAATTTTTGTAGCGGCGGCCTCTGGCTGCCGGTCTTTACTATTAAAAACCGGCGGCCAGAGGCCGCCGCTACAGCTAGACTCCTTGTACCTCTCCGTTGCCATCGTATTTCAGCATGACCTTGATCGCCTCAGACGCTTGTACTTCGGTCACTGGGCGACACTCTGCTATGGAAAGAAGATCACCCGCACATGGCGCGGAAACAGTATAATGCGACACTTGGGCCGGCGCATGATTCGGCTGGATGCGCCGGGCTGCACGATCACTTTTACTAAGGATGGAACTTAAACTATGAGAAGACGAGATTTGCTCGCGGGTTCGCTCATGACCGCAACCGTTGCAGGCCTGCCAGGCTTCCTCAGTGAAGACGCCCGCGCGCAAGACGAGGGAAGCTCGCCATCGCGCGAGTTCTACGAGCTGCGGCGATATCAACTGCGGAATGGTCCTGGGTCGAAGCTCGTGCATGACTATCTGCGCGACGCCGCAATTCCGGCGCTGAACCGGGCCGGAATCAAGCCGGTCGGGGTCTTTAACGGCATGGTGGGTCCGGAAAACCCTTCCACCTATATGCTGGCTCCTTATCCTTCTCTGCAGGCGATCGCCACCGTGGCCCGGCGTTTGGCGAGCGACGAAGAGTACCAAAGCCGCGCCGCGGATTATCTCAACGCGCCCGCTACTCAGCCCGCTTACGTCCGCTTCGAGAGCTTTGTGCTCGAAGCTTTTGAAACCGTTCCGCGCATCGAAACGCCGCAGGCCGCGGTTGAGAAACGGCCGCGCATCTTTGAGCTGCGGACCTATGAAAATCCCAGCGAAAAGGCCAACCAAACGAAAGTGAGAATGTTTAACACGGCGGAAATCGCCATCTTCCGCCGCACGGGTCTCACGCCGGTTTTCTTTGGCAATGCGCTGGTGGGCAGCCATATGCCGCATCTCACTTACATGCTCACGTTCGATAGCGTTGAAGATCGTGAGAAAAAGTGGCGGGTGTTCGGCTCTGACCCGGCCTGGAAAAAACTCAGCACGACCCCCGGCTACACGGACCCCGAAATTATCACCAATATCACCAACGTTTTTCTCAGCCCCGCCGCATACTCGCAAATTTAGCGGCCTGGCGGCAGCGAGATAAAAATGAATCGCGTTCACCGATGGCTTTGCCGCTCCGCGCGCTGGCGGAAGCTGTTGGAAGAGACCGTGATGCCGTGGGTCCTGACGGGCGTTGAGCTTGGCCCGGACGTTTTGGAAGTTGGACCCGGTCCCGGGCTGACCACTGACGTGCTCCGGTCAAAGGTCGCGCGCATGACCGCGCTTGAAATCGATTCCGCCCTGGCTGGGTCTCTGGCCGCGAGACTCCGCGGCAGCAATGTAACCGTCATCGAAGGGGACGCCACCGCGATGCCCTTCGACGACGCCAGATTCTCCGGCGCGATTTCCTGCACCATGCTTCACCACGTCCCCTCACCCGCCTTGCAAGACAAGCTGCTCCGGGAAGTGCGCCGGGTCTTAAAACCGGGCGCGCTGTTCGCCGGGGTGGACGCCCGCCAGACTATCCTCATGCGCCTTCTGCATATTGGCGACACGTTGGTTCCCATCGATCCAAAGACGTTCAGCGCCCGCCTCGAGGCCGCAGGCTTCGAAGATGCCTTTGTCGAAACCAACGCCGAAGCCTTCCGATTCCGGGCGCGCCGCCCGGCTTAGCCCCGCCCGTTCATTAGAGAGATCTAATCTTTGGGGACGCCCGCGATTGTAGCGCAGGGTGCGTCCTTTAACCCTGCGGCAGTTCCGCGCCGAATGGGAAAAGCCGCAGAGTTTCAACAGCAAAACTCTGCGCTACAATTATTAGAAATGTTGATTCTAAAGACTCGCTAGGCTTCGTTCCGTGAATTTTCTGTGTTGCTGCCGCGATAGGGGGCAGGGTTTTAACCCCTCCATTAAACCCCTCACCCGGCTTGCTCCGCTCGCCACTCTCTCCCCTTCGGGACGAGGGTGCAAATTAATTAGACAACAACCCTCGCCCCGCTTGCGGGGAGAGGGCGACCGAGGTACGAGGGCGGGTGAGGGGATCGTCTGTACGGCGGAACTGAAGTCCCGCTCCCCTAACCCGGCCGCCGAAGATTAGAAACGTTGATTCTAAAGACTCGCTAGGCTTCGTTCCGTAACTTTTGTGTGTTTGTCCCATTCCTAGCTGTCATCCTGAGCGTAGCGAAGGACCTGCTTTTCCAGGTCACCAGCAGATGCTTCGCTTCGCTCAGCATGACATCGGTTTTGGCTGCGGCTCTGCCGCGCTACAAGGCCCACACTCAGCGTATCAGACTACTTTGAGACTTTTGAGATAAACGAGATAAATGAGACGTTTTTTCCGCGCCGAGGCGGGGGTTGCGCGGCCCGCGCCGCAGCCATCAGAACGTCCTCCGGCGGCGCAAAACCTCCCCCTTCTGTCCTTTCATTTTGCCCGCTGTGTTAACCTAGGAGCCGGAATGCCGGGGCGGCCCGATGCAGCGGCAATGCGGCGATGAAGCGGAATCTCGATACGTTATCCAGCACGAAGTTTGACCTGGCGGTCATCGGCGGCGGGGTGAACGGCGCGGCGACGGCGCGCGAAGCCGCGCTGCGCGGCCTGAAAGTAGCGTTGGTGGACGCCGGAGATCTTGCCAGTGGCACGTCGAGCCGTTCATCCAAGCTGATCCACGGCGGGCTGCGCTATCTTGCGCACGGCGAATTCAAACTGGTGCGCGAGGCGCGCCTGGAGCGCAGACTGATGACGCGGCTTGCGCCCCACCTGGTCACCTCGCTTCCGTTTCTGCTGCCCATCTACCGGGGCGATCCGTATTCTCCGCTCAAGATGCGCGCTGGACTTTCGCTGTACGACTGGCTGGGCAACCTCGGCCCCAAAGACCGCCACCGCTTCTCGACGCCGGCGGAAACACTTCGCAGCGTGCCCCAATTGCGCGCGGAAGGCTTGCGCGCGGGCGCGGTCTATCACGACTCGCTCACCGACGACGCCCGCCTGACTTTCGAAAACGCGCTCGACGCGGCGCAGCACGGCGCGGTGGTGGTGAATTATGCGGAAGTCCGCAATTTTGCCGCGCACGCCTCTGGCTCCCCTAATGATGGATCGCTTACGAGCGCCGAGGTCATCGACCGGCTGACGGGCCGCAAGCACGAGATGGCCTCACGATTCTGGGTGAACGCCGCAGGCCCCTGGGTGGATCGTGTCCGGGCGCTTCTGCCGCGCCATGACGGCTCGAAGACCATCCGCCTGACGAAGGGCACGCACGTGATCCTGCCCTGTGTTTCCGGGTCCACGGCGCTGTTCGCGGCCATTCTGCCCGGCGAGCGTATTTTTCTCATGATGCCCTGGCACGGTCACTCGCTGCTCGGCACGACGGACACGGAATATGAAGGTGATCCGGCGGCGGTACGGCCGGAGGGCGCGGAGATCGAATACCTGATTAACGCGCTGAACCGGGTGCTGCGGGAGCCGGTGAAGGCAGAGTCTGTGATCGGCGGCTATGCGGGCCTGCGGGCGCTGGTGGTCGAGCGCGGGAAAAATCCCTCGGCGAATACCAGGGAATATCGCTTCCACCGTGACCCGTGGGCGAAAAACCTCATCAGTATCTGCGGCGGAAAGCTTACCACCGCGCGGGCTCTGGCGGAAAAGCTGGTGGACGTGGCCGTCTCGGAGCTGCCGGGGCTTCCGGCGGAAGCCGGGTCCAGCCCTTCGCGGCACACGCCGTTTCCGGGTGGACATCTCGCCGGGCCTTTTGAGGCGTTTGTAGATTCGGCTCGCGCAGAAGCAACGCGCCAGTTTGGCATCCCTCCGCAGGCGGCGGAACGATTGGTCCGTACCTACGGGAGCCGCTGGTCGAAAGTGCTCGAGCCGGCTCGCGAGCGGAAGGATCTTGCCGATCCCTTACCCGGCGCCCCGGGGTTTCTGGCGGCGGAGGTTCTGTTTTCAATTCGGGAAGAAATGGCCGTGAACCTCGATGATTTTCTTTTGCGGCGCTCCGGGCTGAGCTGGATGATGAGCGCCTACCCTGGAGCGGAACTGCCGGTGGCGGATCTTTTTGCGCGGGAGCTTTCCTGGTCCGCCGAAGAACGTCAGGCGGCGCTCGACCGGTATGAAAGCTCGATTTGGCCAGCGGCAAAGTTGATGGCGAATAGCGGTTTTTCAACCTGACAAGCAGATGCTTCGCTCCGCTCAGCATGACAAGGGCTGGTTTTTTCAGCAACCGGCCGCGATGATTGCGGCATGACTAAACTCCGTCTCTATTGGGATTTCTCCCGCCCGTTCACCTTGATCCCTCCGATGACCGGAATATTCTCTGGCGCGCTGATCGGGATTGTGGCGGCGCGCCCAAAGTTCCAATGGCTGCCCATTGCGCTGGCCATCCTTGCCGCGGGGCTTCTCAACGCGGGATCGAACGGGCTGAACCAGATCTTCGACCTTGCGAACGACCGGATTAATAAGGCGCAGAGGCCGCTGCCTTCGGGGCGGATGGCCGTAAGCGAGGCCGCGTGGTTTGCCGCAGCCGCTTATTTATTTGCTTTGTTCCTCGCGTGGGAAGTCAACGCGCAGACGTTTGTCATTTACCTCGTTGCGGCGTTGGCTACTGTGGCTTATTCCGTTCCTCCTCTCCGTCTCAAGCGGCGTCCGTGGGCTTCCAATTTCGTCATCGCGCTCACGCGCGGCGAACTGCTGAAAGTGGCGGGATGGGCTGCGGTGGCCACCGTGCTCGATTCCTGGGAGCCGTGGACCATCGGATTCATATATTTTCTGTTTCTGATGGGAGCGACCACCACCAAAGACTTTGCCGACATTGAAGGCGACCGTGCCGCAGGGTGCATGACGCTCCCGGTGAAGTACGGAGTGGAAAAAAGTATTCTCCTCATCAGCCCGGCTTTTATTGTTCCTTGGATTGTGATGGCGCTTGGCGTCTTCTTCAAGATTTTGACGGGCGACGCGGTTGCGATCCTATGCTTGAGTGTGGTGATGCTCGTGTGGGGCGCGTGCGTGGTGAAGATGATCCGCCGCGATCCTCAGCAACTCGTCCGTGAAGGCGAAAACCATCCCGCCTGGCGGCAAATGTATTGGATGATGATGGTGGGGCACCTGGGACTCGCGGGAGCGTACCTGTTGAAATTGATTCATTAAATCATCGGTCGATTGGATGATGGGTGATTTAGCGGGTCGCTGAAAAACTTTGTAGTGGCCAGGGGTGGAAGCTTTAGAGCCGGAGTGACAACTGCGGTTGTAGCGGCGGCCAGAGGCCGCCGCTACAGCGCCTTTTCCAGTATTTTCACCCTGGAGCAACGGCAAACCAGGGATAAGGCGCAGGCAAACACAAAATGATTGGATCACACAATCAGCCCATCTCTCGCCGCACCCTCCACCTGGCTCTGATCATTCCCGCCTTCCTGTTGTTTTCGATCACGTGGTATGAAACAGCGGCGCTCGCGGTGATGATTCTCCTGCTTGAGGTGTATCTGCAGCCTGATTTGGCCGCCGAATCTGGCCCAAGCGCCCAAAAAAATGATTGGGTGAGCTTGCAACATTCCGGCGCCGCAATCATCCTTTATCCGGTTGCCATCCTGGCGCTGGCTTTGATCTTCAACCATTATCTCGAAATTGTCGCAATGGCCTGGGCTTTGCTTGCGCTCGGAGACGGCATGGCAGGCGCGATTGGCGCAGCCTGGGGACGCTCTCCGCTGCCCTTTAACCGCGAAAAAACGTGGGAAGGGTTTGCGGCGTTTATCCTATTTGGTGGGGCGGGCGCCCTTCTGCTCAATCTCTGGGTCAGTAGCTTGTCTCTTAGCCGCAAGACCCTGCTGATTTGCTTGGCGGCGGCGCTGGTGGGCGCGTTTGTCGAGAGCCTGCCGATTCGCCTTTCGGACAACATTACCGTGCCGCTCGTCTGTGGAGGGTTTATCTTTTGCGCGGGGCTTATTGAACGCGCCGCGCTTGACCGCAATCTGCCTTACCTCGGTGCGCGTATCCTTCTGGCCCTCGCCGTCAATCTGGCTTTTGCGCTGACTGCCCTCGGGCTCGGCCAGATCACGACTTCAGGAGCGGCCACAGGATTCGTGCTGGGCGTTGCTGTTTACATGGGGTTTGGCTACAAGAGCTTTCTGATTCTTCTCAGTTTTTTTGTGCTGGGCGCCGCGGCCACACGCCTGGGATATGAGCGCAAGCTTGAGCGCGGCGTTGCGGAGCGGCGTTGCGGCGCCCGCACCTGGCGGGAGGCGGTGGGCAACATTCTGCCCGCCGCTTTTTTTTCGGTGCTGGTGATTACCACCCCTTATCAGTTGGCTTTTTTAATGGCGCTGGTGGCGTCGCTGGCGGAGGCGGCCGGGGACAC
>JBOGJY010000312.1:0-11737 GCA_050745325.1 Terriglobia bacterium | reverse complement strand
ACATTGTAGTGCACCGGAAGGGAAACCGCAACCCAGTAGTGTCGCAGTTTCGGGTGTAGCGGCGGGTTTACCCCGCCATATTGTGGCGGCATAAAGCCGCCTCTACATCAAACTGAGACACTACCCGCAACCCAGCTCACAGGCAATCAAAGGCGATTGACCGGGCTACCCGCGGCGGTCTTGATCGAAATCCAAATGCCGCAGAGTTTCAACCCCAAAACTCTGCGCTACTTGCCCATCCCCGCTACTAAGACAGGCACCCGCGCCGGTTCAGCGAGTCAGGCTAAGCCAGGGTGAGTTTCCAATGTGGAGCAGGATGACAAACACGCAGGCCCATACTCCGTGCCCGCCGAAGGTCTTCAAACGCCGCGCCCGCGCGAGGTAATACGCTAAGCAAGCTGCCACGAAGGCGAGCTCGATCCACCACCATCCGTGCGGGAACCGGGTCCAGATTCCGAGCCCAAGGTGAATCTTCGATCCCGGCCAGAGCGCCAGATCAGGCGGGTGCATCAGTAAATCCAGAAGGAAATGGGAAAAAACGGCGAACCCCACCGCCAACGCAACTCCGCGGCCCTGCCGCCAGAAAGGCAGGCTGAACAGCAGCGCCCAGATCAGGCACATGACGAGCGAATGAGACCAATCGATGTAGGTCAGGCTGAAGCCGGGGCTGACGCCCGGCGTCATGGTGACCCGCTCGATCCCCGAGACAACAAAAATGCCGAAGAGCAGATCGACAAACACCGCCCCGAGCAGCACGGCCCACCCCGGCGCGCGCGGCTCTTTGGCCCGGATCGCCAGACCGGCGGCGAGGTGCCCTGCGTACATCAGGCGCATTCCTTAGGAGCGCCGTTCTTCTTGCGGGCGGACCGCGGCCGGTCAAGCCACACTAGGATGGGCACGGGAATCAGAAAGCTCAAGAAGACCATGAGGCCGAAATGATGCGGAGTCATAAGGGGGTGCGCCTTGGAATGTTCCTTGCCCTCCACCGGACTAAGCAGGAGAGCCACTGTCGATCCGTGGCCTGCGCCCGATCAGGCGGTCAATCGAAACTGCGCCCGCGCCGCGAATCAAAACGAAGAGGAGCATGGCCAGGGCGAGGATGTGGAACTCAAAGCCCTCGGCGCGCTTGGTACCCTGCCAGTTCATAAAAAATCCGTTGTGGATGTGCACCAGGAAGAGCGCCACGAGCATATCGCAGAACAAGCCGAAGGCGGCGATGCGCGTGAGCAAGCCCAAGATCAGCCCCAGGCCGCCAAAGAACTCCGCGCAGATGACAAGAAAGGCCAACGGAGAAGGAATGTGCATGTAGTGGGTGAAAAAACCCATCGTCCCGCTGTAGCCAATCCCGCCCCACCAGCCGAGCATCTTCCCCGCCCCGTGGGCGAAGAAGACAACGCCGAGAGCCAGCCGCAGGATGGCCAGAAGATGATCGTTACCCGTGCACGTCACTTTACGTAGCATTGCGAGACCTCCTCATTCTTTTATACCGTTTACGGTTTATGCGTGACGCGGCGTCCGATTCTGTAGCGCCTGGCTTTATGCCCGCCGCTGCCCCCCTAAAGCCAATAGTGTTCACTTAAGCTCAGCGCGTCATTCCGCTGAAGCAAATTTGCCTGTCATCCTGAGCGCAGCGAAGGATCCGTTTGTAAATCAGCAGGAAAAGCAGATTCTTCGCTGCGCTCAGAATGACAGACGCTTGCACAGGTCGTTCCACAGCAATATTCTGCTTAAGTGAACAGGGTTGACCCTAAGGCGGATTCTTCATGAATTTAAGGCGCCCTTTAACGGCGCGGTTAAAACCGCGCCCTCCTGACGCTCAAACTGAATTTAGTGAATAATCCAGGCCGGAGGCCGCCGCTACAGCAAATGACGATTACTCCTTGTGGTCCCCCGCGCCATGGTTCCCGCAACCAGCGGATACCTTATTCTTGCTTTCCCAACCCTGTATTGGCGCTGGTTGCAGGCGGTGGTAGAATAACCTCGAAAGGCTCTTGAAGATAGTAAAATTAAAGAGCTAGCCGGCGGGGCGCTATAGCAGTCAGCCGGCAAAGGCCGCCACGATGACGGGTCTTGGGGCAAGCGGGAAGTCCGGCAGGATCGTGCTCTTGATTTTCGCGCTTTGTTTCCTGGGCGCGGGTCTCGGGCCCGCATTAAGCCAAAGTGGCCAAAGCGGCCAAAGTAGCCAAAGCGGCGAAACGGGTCCAAGCAGCCAGACCGGTCCGAACCATTCAACCGGACCGAGTAACCCCATTGGCCCCAGCAATCCAAGCGGCCAGAACGCCCAGGCTGATCGCCCGGCGGCGCCCCCGGAAACGCAGGGCGCGCAAATCAAGGTCAAACAACCTTCGATCTACACCGCGCCGCTTGAGCTCACTGTCAACCGGGTGCTGGTGAACGTAACCGTCACCGACCCTTACGACCGGATTGTTACGGGCCTCGATCAGTCAAATTTTGAAATCTACGACGACAAAGTGAAGCAGAAGATTCTCTCATTTTCCACCGAAGACGCTCCCATCTCGGTAGGGCTGATTTTTGATTCGAGCGGGTCGATGTCCGACAAGATTCAAAAGTCGAAAGAGGCGGCTCTGCAATTTTTTCAGACCGCGAACCCGCAGGATGAGTTCATGCTGATTAATTTTGCGGAGCGGCCCAATCTGATCTCGGGCTTCACATCGCGCTTTTCCAACCTGCAGGACCGGATGCTGTTTGTAAAAGCGGGGGGACGCACGGCGCTGCTGGACGCAATTTATCTGGGCCTCGCGGAAATGAAGAAGGCCACAACCAATCGCAAGGCGTTGCTGGTGATTTCGGACGGCGGGGAAAACCACAGCCGCTACACGGAGCGGGACATCCGGCAGATGGTGAAGGAATCCGACGTGGAGATTTATTCCATCGGCGTGTTCGAGCCGCTGGCCTCGCGGGGCCGCACCCCGGAGGAAGCCGCCGGACCTAGCCTGCTCTCAGACCTCGCCAACGTCACCGGAGGACGCATGTTCAGCGTGGAAGACGCGGACGAGCTGCCCGACATCGCCGAAAAAATTTCCATTGAGCTGCGCAACCAGTACGTGATTGGTTACAAGCCGTCCAACCTGGTTTACGATGGAAGGTGGAGGCGAATCCGGGTGAAATTGGACCCACCCCGCGGGCTGCCTCCGCTGCAGGTTTACGCCCGCACAGGCTACTATGCTCCGACACAGTAAGGGACACTCCTTCCCAGCCCGTTTTTCTCCCTTGATCGTGATGGCCGCCGCGCTAGCCGTCTGCGCCGCCGTCTTACCTGCGCGCGCGCGCGCTCCGGCGCCCGCCCAGGCGGCGCCGACAGGTAAGACGCCAGCGCCACAGCAAAAACAAAATGGCCAGTACGTGCTGCACACCACGACCAATCTTGTGGTGTTGCACGCTACGGTTTATAACGGCAAGGGCCAGATGATCGACGACCTGGGCAAGGACGACTTCCGCGTCTACGAAGACGGCGCCGAGCAAAAGCTCTCCGTGTTTTCGCACGCCGATATCCCGGTGACCATGGGCATCGTCATCGACGACAGCGGCAGTATGCGGTATAAGCGGCCGTCGGTGGACGCCGCGGCGCTGACCTTCGTGAAGACCTCGAATCCGAACGACCAGGTTTTTGTGGTGAACTTCAACGACGTCTATTACGTCGATACGCCAGGCAACTTCGCCGCCAACATGCAGCAACTCGAGGCGGCTCTGGATAAAATTGATTCGCGCGGCGGCACGGCGCTCTACGACGCCGTCGTTGCCTCGATCGACCACTTGAAGCTTGGGAACCGCGACAAAAAGGTGATCCTGGCGATCACCGATGGCGAAGACAACTCCAGCCGCTACACTTTTCCGCAACTGGTCCAATTCGCGCAGAAGTCTAACGCTGAGATTTACACTATTGGCCTGCTGGGAGGCGACGATGAGAACTCGGGCGGGCTGTTTCACATCCACAGCGGCGACGACCGCCACGCGGCCAAGGTGTTGAAGGACCTGGCCGAAGCGACGGGCGGCAAAGCATACTTTCCCAAATCGCTCACCGAAGTGGATACCGTTTGCCAGCACATCGCGCACGAGATCCGCGATCAATATACGCTGGCCTATTATCCTACCAATGCGGCAAGGGATGGCAGTTTCCGGCAGGTGCGCGTGGTGGCGTTCATGCCCAACTCACACAAACATCTGGCCGTCCGCACTCGCCCCGGTTACTTCGCGCCGAAAGGGCAGCAGTACGCGGCCCTCCGCGCGGGCGCTGCGGGCAGCCCGGTCACGGCTCATACGCCGCCTCGCCCGTAATCCGCTCCCCAATCAACAGCGTGTGGATATTGTGTGTGCCCTCGTAGGTGAAAACTGATTCGAGGTTCGCCATGTGCCGGAAGACGCAATACTCATCCGAAATGCCATTCGCGCCGAGCAAATCCCGGGCGCTGCGAGCCACTTCCAGCGCCATCCTCACGTTGTTGCGCTTCAGCATGGAAACGTGAGCGAAGTCAGCGCGTCCCTGGTCTTTCAGCCGGCCCACGCGCAAGGCGAGAAGCTGCGCCGTGGTAATCCCGGTGATCATTTCCACCAGCTTTTCCTGCACCAGCTGATGGCAAGCGATGGGCTTGCCGCCAAACTGCTTGCGCGTCTTCGCGTATTCAAGCGCCTCGTTGTAACAGGCCATCGCCGCACCGAGCGATCCCCACCCGATTCCGTAGCGGGCCTGGGTCAGACAACTGAGCGGAGCGCTCAGCCCCTTGGCCCCCGGCAGCATGGCGCCGGCAGGCACGCGAACGTCTTCAAACGAAAGGATGCTGGTGACCGAAGCGCGCAGCGACCACTTCCCTTTAATGTCCTTCGCGCTAAAGCCCGGCGTCCCGCGCTCAACCAGAAATCCTCGAATGCCTTCAGCCGTCTGCGCCCAGACCAGCGCAACGCCGGCAATTGACCCTGAAGTGATCCAAGCCTTCTCGCCATTCAGGATGTACGAATCGCCATCCTTCACGGCGCGCGCGCGCATCCCGCCGGGATTCGAGCCAAAGTCGGGCTCAGTCAACCCGAAACATCCTACCGTCTTGCCTTGCTGCAGCGCCGGCAGCCACCGCTCTTTCTGCTCATCGCTGCCGTAGGCGTGAATCGGGTACATCACGAGAGCGCCCTGGACGGAGACAAAGCTGCGCAGCCCGCTGTCGGCGCGCTCAAGCTCCTGCATGACAAGACCATATTGCACGTTGGACATGCCCGCGCAGCCATAACCGTCTAGATTGGCGCCGTAGAGCCCCAGCCCGGCCATCGGCTCGATCAGGTGGGCGGGAAACCTCGCCTCGCGATTCCATTCCTCGACGTGCGGGATCACCTCGCGGCTCACAAACTCGCGCACCGTCCGCCGGACGAGCTTTTCGTCATCGCTCAGGAGTGAATCCACTTCCAGAAAATCAACGCCGTGAAAGGGGAACATCAGGATTTCTCCGTTGCGCTTTCGCCGAAGGGATTGGCGCCGCAGTTGTCACGCTGACTCTGGAGCGGCAGTTGTAGCGGCGGCCTCTGGCCGCCGGTTTTTAAATAGTTAAGGCCGCCGGCCAGAGGCCGACGCTACAAAGCAAAGCCCCGACTCTGCCGGAAGATACTTACTCTGTCAGCGCCCCGCGCCGGGCGGCGTCGCGCTTCGGGATGACGCAGGGGTTGGGGCCGGCCCGCTCGAAGCGCCAGCCGTATCTTGCCGCAGCGCCGGATTTGTTTGCAGGATATTGCCCGGCCCCGCGCTCGCCAGAATCTCCTTGACCTGGTCCGGATTGGTCAGGAGGGGGGAGTCGGGGAACTGCTGCGGCGGCTGCGCCTTGAGGGCCTGGCTCATGAAGTCAAGCCAGATGGGCAGGGCTACGTGCGACCCTTCTTCGCCCTTGCCGAGCGTGTGATGATCGTCGTACCCCACCCAGACGCCGCAGGTGACGGAGGGAGAAAATCCGATGAACCAGGCGTCAGAGAAGTCGTTGGTCGTGCCCGTTTTCCCCGCAATAGGGTACTGGTCCGCAAACGGTTTGGCTTTAACCGCGGTGCCGGAATTAATCACCTCGCGCAGCATGGAAACCATCAGCCGGGCGACTCCGCTCGGAAGGGCATCGGTCACTTGCGGTGGAAAATCATCAATCACGCGGCCGTCATAGTCAGACACGCGCAGAATCGCCCGCGGTGAGATATGCAGCCCGTCATCCGGGAAGGTTGAGTAGGCCGAAGTGTGTTCGAGCAGCGTCAGTGAGGACGCGCCCAGCGCCAAAGGAAGGTCCGGAACCAACCGCGACGTGATTCCAAACTTGCGGCAGAGCCGGATCACCTTGTCAATGCCCACTTCGGCCAGCAGCCGGACCGCGGGCACGTTGCGCGATTCGGCCAGCGCATGTAGCAGTGTGATGCGGCCCTCGAACCGGTCATCATAGTTATGAGGCGACCAGTTTCCATAGCTGACCGGCTCATCGAGAATGCTGTCAAATGGACTGAGCCCATCGAGCAGCGCCTGAGAATAAACGTAAACTTTGAAGGAAGAACCAACTTGGCGTTCAGCCTGCACGGCCCGGTTGAACTCGCTCCGGCTGTAATCATAGCCACCCACCATGGCCCGGATTTCACCTGTCTTATTGTCAAGTGCCAGGATTGCCCCCTCAACAGCCGGAACCTGATCGAGCGTGGCGTGGACCGTGTGTTCCCCAACCGACGTGATATGGAACAGGTCCACATCCCCGGTGTGGAATACGGCCGCTGGCGTTGCCAGCTTGGTCCATGCGAAATCCGCGGGCGTGATTCGCGCCGTGACGGCGCCAAATCTCACCAACGCATAATCGGGTTTCACGGCCATCACCAATCCGTGAATGCGGCTGTCCGCCGTCAGCGGCATGGCCCAACTGGGATCGGTATAAGTCTCAAGTGTCTCCGGCTGGCCATTTTGGATCTGTTCGGGCGGCCTTAGAATGTTTTTTTCAGGTCCCCGCCAACCGCGGCTCTTGTCGTATTCGCGCAGTCCGTCGCGCAACGTCCTCACGGCGATGTCTTGCAGGGTAGGATCGATCGAGGTGTAAACCCGCAGTCCGTCTGTGTTCACCGTCGCGGCGCCGTATTTATTCAGCAGCGTGCCCCGGACGTAATCGACAAAGTAGGGCGCTACCTCGCGGTTCCATCTCTGTACATGGAGTCCAAGCGGCGCCTTGATGGCGTCGCGGTATTGCTGCCCGGCAATCTTCCCATTGCTGAGCATGGCCGCCAGCACTTCGTTGCGGCGTGCGAGCGCGCGCGCCGGATGATGGATGGGCGAATAATAATTATCGGGACTGCGGAGTATACCCGCGAGCATGGCGGCTTCGGGCAGAGTGATCTGGTTCAGATGTTTTCCGAAATACCGCTCGGCTGCCGCCTCTGCGCCAAAACTGCCCGCGCCCCACGGCATGACGTTGCAATAAAGAGTGAAAATTTGGGCCTTGGTGAAATGGCGCTCGATCTGAATGGCCAGCAGCGCCTCCTGCATCTTCCGCTTCCAGGATTTCTCCGGGGTTAGAAAAAGCCTCCGGCTTAACTGCTGGGTTAAGGTGCTCGCGCCTTCCACCTTCCGCCACTCAACCATATCCACGATTGCGGACCGCACAATACGCAGCACATCCACGCCGAAATGGCTCTCAAAATGCCGGTCCTCCATTGAAATAATGCCGTTGCGGAGCATCGGCGGAATCTGCTGATAGGTCACGAGCACCCGGTGCTGGAGCGCAAACGTGCCGATCACGCTGCCATCGTCAGCGTAAAGCGATGTCATCACGTCTGGCCGGTAATCGAAAAGCTCGCTGATTTGCGGCAGGTTGGACGAGTAGACAAAGAGCATCCCCGCAAGAGCTCCGATCCCGATGGCGAGCAGCAACAGAATGACGAAGGCGAGCTGTCCGAAAAGGCGGCGGCTGCGCACCTTAGGCGGTCGTAGAGGAGCGACCGGCCTTGAGACTCGATGGTATTTGGGGTCAGGCATTTGCGGTCTACCCAACTGCCATTCTATGGCCTCATGCCGGAACCGTCAACGGCGCCCAACCCGTAACCCTCGCAGTTGTTTGCGAAACCGGGCCGCCGCCGAACCCGGCGAGAGCCGGCTCAAATGGTATGATAGAAAAAGGCGTTCAACGCCCAGGAGCTTCGCACCAATCCATGTCTACGACACACAACGACGCTGGCTTACATCCGATTGAAGAATTATTGCGGCGGCGCATCGTCATTCTTGACGGCGCGATGGGCACTATGATCCAGGCTCGCAACCTGACGGAGGCGGACTACCGCGGCAAGGAGTTTGCTGACCACGCGAGAGAAGTCCGTCTCAACAACGATCTTCTGAACATCACGCAACCGCGCCTCATCGAGGAAATCCATTTCCAGTATCTCGAAGCCGGCGCCGACATTATCGAAACCAACACGTTCAACTCCAACGCCATCTCGATGAAGGAGTACGGCCTTGAGAAGCACATTCACGAGCTGAACGCCGCCGGCTCACGCAACGCGCGCCGCGCCGCCGACCGGTTTATGAAGGAGCGCCCTGAGCGCCGGTGTTTCGTGGCGGGCTCAATGGGGCCGACCAGCCGCACGGCATCCGCTTCGCAGGACATCAACAGTCCCGCCTCGCGCGCGGTCACGTTTGACCAGTTGCGCGCCGCTTATTCCGAGCAGGCGCGGGGGCTTGTGGAAGGCGGCGCCGACATCCTGCTGGTCGAAACCGTCTTCGACACGCTCAACGCCAAAGCGGCGCTTTTTGCCATTGACGAGCTGTTCGAGCAGCTTGGAAAGCGCCTGCCGGTCATGGTCTCCGTGACCATTGTCGATCAAAGCGGGCGCACGCTTTCCGGCCAGACGGTCGAGGCCTTCTGGATTTCCGTCTCCCACATGAAGCTGCTGAGCGTGGGTATCAATTGCGCGCTGGGCGCGAAACAGATGCGCCCGTACATCGAAGAGCTTTCCCAAATCGCTCCCATCTATATCAGTTGTTATCCGAACGCCGGGCTGCCGAACGCCTTCGGCGGGTTCGACGAAACGCCGGAGCGCATGGCGGCGGACCTCGGCGATTTTGCCGCAAACGGTTGGGTAAACATTGTGGGTGGATGTTGCGGGTCAACCCCCGCTCACATCAAAGCCATCGCCGAAGCGGTGCGCGGCTTTCACCCGCACGTCCTCGCCACGGTTGAGCCTTACACCCGCTTCAGCGGCCTGGAGCCGCTGGTCATGCGGCCCGACTCGAACTTTGTGAATATCGGCGAGCGCACCAACGTAACCGGCTCGCCGAAGTTCGCCAAGCTGATTAAGGCCGGGGATTACGAAGAGGCTCTCAGGGTGGCCCGGCAGCAAGTGGAAGGCGGCGCGCAGATCCTCGATGTGAATATGGACGAAGCTATGCTCGACGGTGAGCAGGCGATGACCACGTTTTTGAACCACATCGCTTCCGAGCCTGATATTGCGCGCATTCCCGTCATGGTGGATAGCTCCAAGTGGAGCGTGATCGAGGCGGGCTTGAAGTGCCTGCAAGGCAAAGGCATCGTCAACTCCATCAGCATGAAGGAAGGTGAAGAGCTTTTCCGCCAGCGCGCGCGCGAGGTGCGCCGCTTTGGCGCCGGCATGGTGGTGATGGCGTTCGACGAGCAAGGCCAGGCGGATAGCACGGAGCGCAAGGTCGAGATCTGCGCGCGCGCCTACCGAATCCTCACTGAAGAAGTGGGCGTCCCGCCGCAGGATATTATTTTCGATCCCAATATTTTTACCGTCGCTACCGGAATCGAGGAGCACAACAATTATGCGGTGAGCTTCATGGAGGCCGCCCGCCAGATCAAGGCCAAGCTGCCGCACGCGAAGGTGAGCGGCGGAGTCAGCAATATCTCTTTCTCTTTCCGGGGCAACAACCCGGTGCGCGAGGCCATGCACTCGGCGTTTCTCTACCACGCCATTCAGGCTGGCATGGATATGGCGATCATCAATGCGGGCCAGCTCGACATCTATGAAGAGATTCCCAAGGAATTGCTGGGGCTCGTCGAAGACGTGTTGCTCAATCGCAGGCCCGACGCCACCGAGCGCCTGCTGGGCTATGCGGATTCGGTGAAGCACCGTACCAAAGAGGAAACGCGGGAAGAGGAGGAGTGGCGCAAAGGCTCTGTGGAAGAGCGGCTGAAGCACGCTCTTGTCAAAGGCATTGTGGACTTTGTCGAGGCGGACACCGAGGAGGCGCGGCAGAAGTATCGAAAGCCGCTCGAAGTAATCGAAGGCCCGCTGATGGACGGGATGAACGTGGTCGGCGACCTGTTCGGCTCGGGGAAGATGTTCCTCCCGCAGGTGGTGAAGAGCGCGCGCGTGATGAAAAAATCCGTCGCCTATCTGCTCCCCTTTATGGACGCCGAAAAGCAGGCTTCCGGCGGGCGCCAGGCCGAGGCGCGCATCGTCATGGCCACGGTAAAGGGTGATGTGCACGATATCGGCAAGAATATTGTCGGCGTGGTGCTCGGCTGCAACAACTATGAGGTCATCGACCTCGGCGTGATGACGCCGTGCGAGAAAATCCTCGAAAAGGCGCGTGAGGTGAAGGCCGATATGATCGGTCTCAGCGGTCTCATCACCCCTTCACTCGATGAAATGATCCACGTGGCGAAGGAGATGGAGCGCCAGGGCTTCACCCTTCCGCTGCTGATCGGCGGGGCGACCACAAGCAAGCTGCATACGGCGGTGAAGATTGCTCCCGGCTACAGCCAGCCGGTGGTCCATGTTGCGGACGCTTCGCGGGCCGTGGGTGTTGTCAGCAGTCTAAAGAGCGCCGAGCTGCGGAAGAAGTTCATTGAGGAGAACCAGCGGGAGCAGGAAAAGGTGCGCCAGCTTTACCGGCCGCAGGCGCAGAAATTGTTCAGTCTTGAAGAGGCGCGGCGGAACAAACCGCCTTTCGACTGGAGCGCCATTTCTATTCCCCGCCCCTCGGTCCTGGGCACGCGCGTTTTCGATCCGGCGCCGCTCGGCGAAATCGTTCCCTACATCGATTGGACCCCGCTCTTCCACGCCTGGGAGCTGCGCGGAACGTATCCCAAGATTTTTGACGCCGAAGGCGTCGGACCGAGAGCGCGCGAGTTGTTTGACGACGCGAAGCGGCTTTTGCAGCGCATTGTAGATCAAAAGCTGCTGACGGCGCGCGGGGTGATGGGGTTTTTCCCCGCCAACTCGGTGGGCGACGACATTGAGATTTATGCCGATGAATCGCGCACGCAGCCTCTCGCCGCGTTTCACACGCTTCGCCAGCAGATCGAGAAAGCCCCCGGCCATCACAACCATGCGCTGGCGGATTTCATCGCCCCCAAGGAGACGGGCCTTGCCGATTATCTGGGAGCGTTTGCGGTGACCGGAGGCATTGGCATTGAGCCGCTCATCGAGGAGTTCGAGCGCGACCACGACGACTACAACGCCATCATGGCGAAGGCGCTGGCCGACCGCCTGGCTGAGGCTCTAGCCGAATTGCTGCACCAGCGCGCCCGCGACGAATGGGGCTATGGCAAGGATGAAAACCTCACCACGGATGATTTAATCCACGAGCAGTATCGCGGAATCCGCCCCGCGCCGGGCTACCCCGCTTGCCCTGACCACACCGAGAAACAACTTCTCTTCGACCTGTTGTGCGCTGAAGAAGTGACGGGCATTCACCTGACGGAAAGCTTTGCCATGTACCCCGGCGCGTCGGTCTGCGGATTGTACTTTTCGCACCCCAAGTCTGCTT
>JBOGJY010000311.1:0-4903 GCA_050745325.1 Terriglobia bacterium | reverse complement strand
GAGGCGCAGCGGTGCGATAGCGAGAGGGAACACCTCCACCGCCGAACTTGAGGTCCTCGGGGCTGAGGCAAACGCAAACAACCTGAAAAATTCGCCATCGAAAAGTGCCTCGCAAGCTCGCTTTGCCCACTCACCCTTAGTTGTCCCACAGACTCCCCAGGGGAGAGGGATAAAAAAAAGGGATAACAGCCCTCTCCCTTTGGGCCGCGGCTCATCCCGTGCTTTTCATTCCAAACGCGATCCCGCCGACGGTGATCTGAAGCAGATGCAAGAGGGCGGGCGAGGCCTGTCCGCCCTTCCGCCAACGCTCGAGATAACGAAGTTGCAGAAAATTAAGCGGGTCAACGTAGGGGTTACGCAGGCGAATCGATTCCGCGAGCACCGGCTGCCGCTCCAGCAACTGGCGGCCTTCGCGGACCTCAAGTATCTGGCCCACGGTGCGCATGTACTCTTCTTCGATTCTGCCGAAGATTTTTTCGCGCACGCCCGCCGGACGGACCAGCCGGGCGTAGCAGCCGGCGATATAAAGATCGGTTTTTGCGAGCGAGACTTCCGCGTTGTCCACCAGAACGGAGAAGAACGGCCACCCGCGGTACATCTTCCGCAGCAGCTCCAAGCCGCGCGGATGGTGGCCGCGAATGAACTCGTCGAAGGCAAAGCCCAAGCCGTACCAGGAGGGGAGAAAGTGTCGCGATTGCGTCCAGGCGAACACCCAGGGAATAGCCCGCAGGTTTTCGATCTCGCGCGAGCGGTAACGCCGGCTGGGGCGCGAGCCCAGCCTCAATTGGTCGATGAGATCAATCGGCGTCGCCTGAAAAAAATACTGCGGGAACTCCGGCGTCTCATAAACCAGGTTGCGGTAAAATTCCCGGCTGCTTTCGGCGAGCTCGCGCGCGTATTGCTCCCACTGCGCCAGCAACTGCGCGGGCACGCGCTTGTGATGAAGCAAATTGGCGTCGAGCACGGAGGAGGCAAGCTGCTCGAGATTCCGGCGGGCAATAATGGGGTTCGAATATTTGAAAGAGATCACCTCGCCCTGCTCGGTGATGCGCAGGCGGCCGCCCGGCGCCGCGTGAGGCTGAGCCTGCACGCTTCGGTAAGACATGCCGCCGCCGCGATCGATGGTGCCGCCTTTGCCATGAAAAAAGCAGAGCTTGACGCCGTGCCGCAAAGCCACGCGCTCAAGTCTCTCCTGGGCGCGAAAGAGAGACCAGTTTGCGGCCAAGTACCCGCTATCCTTCACCGAGTCCGAATAACCCAGCATGATTTCCTGATAATGACCGCGCGAGCGCAGCAACTCCTGGTAGAGCGGGTCGGAAAGAAGCTGCTCCAGAATCTCCGGGCAGCGAATGAGATCCTCGTACGTTTCAAACAGGGGGATCACATCAATGCGGGACTGGAGTTTCGATCGAAGTTTTGATCCGGCCCCGAGATCGACCAAGCCCGCTTTGCGGGCGAGAAATACGATGTCCCAAATGTCAGCCGCGCTCATCGACATGCTCAGGATGTAGCGGCGCGCGGATTCCGCCCCGTAACGGTCTTGTATCTCCTTGAGCGATTTGAACTCGTCAATCGTCTTCTGAGCTGAAATAGTGATGGGGTCAGGCAGAGCGCCGGTTTTCTTGAGCAAGCTTTGGATGCTCTGAATCCGGGCTTCGGCGGGTTCTTCCGGCAGCCCCGCCGCGCGCAGCAGCTCACCGGCGGCGGCGCGCGTGAGCGAAGCGTGCTGGCGGAAGTCGTGGCTTACGCCGTGAAAGCCGAACACCTGCGCGGCCACGCGAAGCGGCGCGGGACCGAGCGCGGCCACGCGCGGGCTCGGGTGCTCCGTCAGCAGCTTTTCGAGCAGTTGCGCGTCGCTCACCAGCTCTTGCGGCGAATGGTATTGCCCTTGCGCGCGCTCTAACGCGCGTTCGAGGCGCCAGATCATGATACGAAGCTTGCGCCGGTACAACTCTTGCGGCTGATCCAGCGCCTCGAAAGCGAGCACCTCGGGAAACCGCTGCATCGATTCCCGCAAGTCGCGGTTGATTTCCCGCGCCAGCCGGGGATCGCGGCAAGGGAACGAAACGATGGCCAGAAGTTTGCGGCAGGCGCCGAGATAATAGCAGAGGACGCTGCGCCGGTGCGCTTCGGCGGCCAGCAGGCTCGCCTCCCGCGTCACGTTGGGATTGCCGTCGCGGTCGGTGCCCACCCACGAACCGAATTCAAAGAACGGCGCGGGCTCCGCGACGCCCGGATAAGCTTTTCCGAGCTCGGTGAGGAATTGCCGCCAAAACGCTCCCGCCAGATCGTAAATGCCGCGCTCAAAGTAGACCAGCGTGTTTTCGATTTCAATCTGCGGGGTCACGGGCCGCTCGCGAACCTCATCCGTAAGCCACAGGGCCTCGATCCAGGGGTCGATCCTCAAGTCGATCTCCGGCCCCGTTTCGGCGCCGGCGTTTCCCAGCGTCGCGGCGATGCGGAGAATGTGGTTGAAGACGCTGCGGCGTTTGGCTTCGGTCGGGTGCGCGGTGAACACCGGCCCGATTCGCATGGAATCGACCATGCGCTTCACCGTCCCGGCGGGCACACGGTTGCGGCGGAGTTCACGGAAGGTGCGGCGAAGAGACATTGGCGGACCCGCCTCCTGGCGCGCATACGCTTCAAGACGCCGGATGCGCTCGCGCTCTTCACACAGGTTGACGAGATGAAAGAAAAGGCTGAAGGCGTGAGCCACGCTCGTGGCCTCTTCGATCGAGAGGCTGCCGAGAGCGCGGCCGTTCGCGTTCAGCAGCGCGGGATCAGGCCGCTGGCGAATCTGTTTCGACAGGCTGCGAAGGCTTTCAATCGCGTCGAACACCTTCTGCCCGCACTGCTCCTGAACGATGGCGCCTAGCCGCGTGGTGAGACTGCGAACTTCTCTGCGCAGGGTTTCTTCCATATCGATAATTGACCACGCGCCGCTATGGGGCGCCACTTGCCGCGCCCTGGGCGGTTGTAGCTCAGCGTTCGTATTTCAAACGCTGCGGCATTTCACTGGCCCCAACAACAAGCCGCAGGGTTAAAAGGCGAACCCTGCGCAACAAAAACAGGCCCCGCTTTGGAGTGCACAAGTTTGCTTGCGCTGTGTAGCGGCGGCCAGAGGTCGCCGCTACAGTACAGGCCCGGCGGCATGGAACAAAGCCGGCAAGATGCCGGCGCTACAGCGCCTTTTCCGGCGTTGTCACACAGACTCCACGGAAGAGGGCGGCAAGCTTCAATGCCGCCGGAACTGCAGCGCGTCCATTCGCTCTCAGGCTGGCACAGATAGCGCCGCGTCGAGCGCCCGCCGGAGCGCGTCAAGATCAGGCTCAACGCGCAGGCGCTGGCGGTTTTCCTCGCCCTCCGAGCGGTGGCGCATGATGTAGTCCGTGTCCTTAAGCTGGTGGCCGGTAAGCACGGCGACCACGTCAGCGTGCCGCTCAATTTTCCCCGCGCGGCATAGCTTGCGGACACCCGCTATCGTGGCCGCGGAGGCCGGTTCGCATCCAACGCCGTCTTCGGAGAGGACGCGCTTGGCCTCAAAGATCTCGTCATCGGTGACCGATTCGCAAAATCCGCCCGTCCATTCGAGGACGCGCTTCGCTTTTTTCCAGTTGGCCGGGTGGCCGATGCGAATGGCCGTGGCCTGCGTATCGGGATTTTCCACCGCGGTCAGGCTGGAGGCGCCGGTCGAGCACATCCGGTAAAACGGGTTGGCTCCTTCGGCCTGCACCACCACGACGCGCGGTACCTTCTCAATAAATCCGAGTTCCACAAGCTCGCGGATGCCTTTGCCCATCGCCGAGGCGTTCCCCAGATTGCCGCCGGGAACAACAATATAATCCGGCGGGCGCCAGGCCCGCTGCTCAAGCAGCTCCGCCACGATGGTTTTCTGCCCTTCGATGCGGAATGGGTTTACGGAATTGACGAGGTAAAGTCCGAACTCGGGAGCAATCTCGCGCAGCAGGCCGAAGGCCTGGTCAAAAGTATCGCCTACTTCAACGACCACGGCCCCAAAATCCAGGGCCTGGGCCAATTTGGCGGCGGAAATCTGGCGGTACGGCACAAAGAGCAACGCTTTGATGCCCGCGCGTGCGGCGTAGGCGGCCATGGAAGGCGACGTGTTGCCGGTTGAGGCGCAGGCCACCATTCGCGCGTTGCGCTCACCGGCCCTGGTGATGCACGCCGTCATGCCAAGGTCCTTAAACGACCCGGTTGGATTGTTCCCCTGATGTTTGATGGTGAGGTGGACGGGCCCAGCCCACGCGCCCGCGCGCCGCGTGCCCACTAAGGGCGTCGACCCCTCGGAGAGCGAAATGATGCGCGCTCCGGGCTCAGTAAAAGGGATCAACTCGCGGAACCGCCACACGCCGCTGCGGTCGATGGGCTCACCGCTCAACCGCCGCCGGTGCCAGCTTTCACGCAGGTCCTCCACGTCGAACGGCGCGAAATCGTACTTCACCTCGAGCAAACCGCCACACGCTGAACACTCGAAGGCTTGTGACTTCGGCGCCTGGCGCAGCCCGCAGCTTTCTTCAATGCATTGTAGGTATGCAAGAGACATAAGGATAGATTTCAGCCACCCGCTTTTCACCGTCAGATTTTAGTAGCGCCGTCCTTTAGGGCGGCATTCGGGGCGTAAAGCCCGGCGCTACAATCTAAGCGCTGATCGGTAGTGTCCTGAGTCATAAGTTCGCTGCATAAGCGCAACTGTCATTCCGAGCGCAGCGAGGAATCTGCTTGTGATCAGCAGATTGAAAACAAAGCAGATTCATCGGGCCGATCAAAAACATCGGCCCTCGGAATGACAGCGACCCGGAGATCATTTGTTCAACGAGCTTCTGACTCAGGACGCTAGCGGCTGAATGCTTAAAGTCCAAACTCCTCGTGCACGGCTTCGACC
>JBOGJY010000310.1:0-9606 GCA_050745325.1 Terriglobia bacterium | reverse complement strand
TCTATAGCGAAGCTGCCGCCGCTTCGGTGGGCAAGACTTACTGTTTCGGCCCTGTCTTCAGGGCCGAGAAATCGAAGACGCGGCGCCACCTGACCGAGTTCTGGATGGTCGAGCCGGAAGTCGCCTTCGCAGACCTCGATGACATCTGCAAGCTGGGTGAAGAGCTTGTGGCTTCTATCGTCGAACGCGTTCTCAGTCGCAGGCAGCCAGAGCTTGCGGCGCTTGAGCGTGATGTTACCAAGCTTGCGCAGTCGAAGCTTCCTTTTCCCCGCCTTAGCTACGATGATGCGTTGAAGATTCTGCAATCGAAGGGCAGCGAGATCCAGTGGGGCGGCGACTTCGGGGGGACCGACGAAACGATTCTCTCCGCCGAATTCGACCGGCCCGTGTTGGTGACGCGCTATCCCTCGTCGGTGAAGGCCTTTTACATGGCGCCCGACCATGGCCGGCCGGAGCTTGCGCTCTGCGTCGATATGCTCGCGCCCGAAGGCTATGGCGAGATCATCGGCGGCGGCGAGCGGCTTGCCGATTATGATCTGCTCCTCCAGCGCATCGAAGAACACAAGCTGCCGCGCGAAGCCTTCGAGTGGTACCTTGACCTGCGGCGCTATGGCGCGTTCCAACACGCCGGATTTGGTATGGGCATCGAGCGGGTGGTTGGCTGGATTTGCGGGCTTGAACACGTGCGCGAAACCATTCCGTTTCCACGTATGCTCTCGCGGCTGACGCCCTAGCCCACGACCTCAGCGCATACCGGAGTGCGTTCTCCGTATGATAAAGTACCCTTTTGACTTGGTGGCTAGAGCTATCCCGCCAGGCGTTTTTTACTCGAGGTGAACCTTGATCTCTATTAAACCAACGGCAGCGACATCCTTGGCAAGCGCACACAGCGTAGGCGATACAAGTAGCTGGGCGCTGGGTTTGAACCGCTTGAGCTTGCCGCTGGCTGCTTTGCTTGCCTTTGCCTTCTGCCTTGGGTTTGCGCCGCAGCTTCGCGCTGCGGAAAACCAGCCTGCGGGACAAGATGCGCTGCGAGCAACACTCTCGAACGGCTTGCGTGTGGTCATTGTCCGCAACCGGCTCGCGCCGGTCGTAACCACAATGGTGAACTACCTTGTTGGTTCGAATGAGACGCCCGCCGGGTTTCCAGGCGCCGCGCACGCGCAGGAGCACATGATGTTCCGCGGCAGCCCCAGCCTTTCCGTTGACCAATTGTCAGACATTGCCGCAGAGATGGGTGGGTCGTTTGACGCTGACACGCAGCAAACGGTCACACAATATTTCTATACCGTTCCGGCCCAGGACCTCGACGTGGCCTTGCACATTGAGGCCATTCGCATGAGGGGTGTGGATGACAGCCAGGCCGAGTGGGAAAAAGAACGCGGCGCCATCGAGCAGGAAGTTGCGCAAGACTACTCCAATCCGGTATTTTCGTTCTACATCAAGCTGCTCGAGGCCATGTACAAAGGAACGCCGCTCTCGAACCCGGGGCTCGGCACACGTCCCTCGTTTGAAAAAACCACGGCGGCCGACCTGAAACAGTTCTATGACAAATGGTACGCTCCCAATAACGCCATCCTGGTGATCGTGGGTGATGTCAACCCGCAACAGGCCTTGCTGCAGGTAAAGAGCCTCTTCGATGGCATCCCTGCAAAGACGCTGCCCAAGCGCCCTGAGTTCCAACTGAGTCCGGTTCAATCGCAAACCATGAATCTGACCAGCGACCTTCCCTATGGTCTTGCCATCATTTCGTTCCGGCTGCCGGGCACGGATAATCCTGATTACGCCGCGATTCAAGTCTTGACCGACGTGCTCAGCAGCCAGCGCGGCGCCCTCTACGGCCTGGTGCCGCAGGGAAAGGCTCTCTTTGCGGGTTTCCAGTTTGAGGCTCTGCCGCAGTCCGGCCTTGGCTTCGCGCTGGCCGCGTATCCAAAAGGAGCCAATGCGACGGAACTGACGACTGAGATGAGGAACATCATCTCTAACGACCTCAAGAACGGTCTGCCGCCCGATCTTGTGGAGGCTGCCAAGCTGCACGAGCTGGCGAGCGTCGAGTTGCAGAAAAACTCGGTCTCGGGTCTGGCTTCCGCCTGGTCGCAGGCCGTGGCCATTGAGGGCAGGCAATCACCGGAGGATGACGTCAAGGCCATGCAACAGGTCACGGCGGAGAATGTCGATCGCGCCGCCAGAAAATATCTCGTCTTGAACGATTCCATTACCGCTATTCTCACTCCGCAGCCTTCGGGCAAGCCCGTCTCCAGGAAATCGTTCGGCGGGCAAGAGTCATTCGCTCCTGAGCACGCAAAAGCCGTGCCGCTTCCCGGCTGGGCGCAGGCAGCCCTCGAGCGGCTCGCCGTTCCCGTTTCGGCGCTCAATCCGGACGTGAGCACGCTGCCAAACGGCATCCGCCTGATCGTGCAGCCCATCTCCATCAGCGACACTGTCAGCGTCTACGGACACATCAAGAATGAGGCGGACCTTCAAACCCCAAAGGGCCAGGATGGCGTGGGCAGTGTGCTCGACCGCCTTTTTTCTTTCGGAACAACCAAACTCGACCGCATTGCTTATCAAAAAGCTCTGGACGAGATCGGCGCCAACGAATCTGCTGGAACAGATTTTTCTCTCTCTGTGCTGGCCAGCCATTTTGACCGCGGCGTCGAGCTGCTCGCGGATAACGAGCTTAACGCCGCTCTGCCCGCTCAGGCATTTGGAATCGTACAGCCGCAGATGGCCCAGGCTGTCGCCGGGCAGCTCGAAAGCCCCGACTACCTCGCCGGGCGCGCCGTCGATCTGGCGCTCTATCCGAAGAGCGATCCCAGTCTGCGCGAGGCCACACCGCAAACTATTTCTTCGCTCAAGCTCGATGACGTTGAGAACTATTACCATCACGTCTTCCGTCCCGACCTCACCACCATCGTCGTTGCTGGCAACGTTACGCCCGCCGAAGCCAAAGCTGTAATCGAGAAGTATTTCGGCTCGTGGCAGGCCACAGGTCCGAAGCCCAAAACCGATTTGCCGCCCGTGCCCGCTAACCCGCCCTCGGCCACCACCGTTCCCGATTCCAGCCGCGTTCAGGACAACGTGACGCTTGCCGAAACGCTGGGCATTAACCGCTTCAGCCCCGACTACTACGCGCTCGAACTCGGCAACAACGTGCTCGGCGGCGGCTTTTACGCCAGCCGGTTTTCGAAAGATTTGCGGGAGAACGCAGGCCTCGTCTACTACGTTGGGTCGTCTCTCGCGGCGGGAAAGACCCGCACCATTTACACCGCCGCCTACGGCTGCGATCCTCCCAACGTTTCGAAAGCGCGCGCCATCATTGTGCGCGACTTAAAAGAAATGCAAACGTCTCCCACTTCTCCCGAAGAGCTCCGGAAAACCAAGGCCCTCCTGCTGCGGCGGATTCCTCTTGCCGAAGCGAGCGTCAGCAGCATTGCGGGCGGCTGGATCGCGCGCACTGATCTTGGCCTGCCGCTCGACGAGCCTACGCGCGCCGCGGAGCATTATGTGAAACTCACCCCGGCTCAGGTCGAAGCCGCTTTCTCGAAGTGGGTGCGCCCGGGTGACCTCGCGCAGGTAGTCCAAGGTCCGAACCCGCAGTAGGTGGTAAGTAGAAGGAAGAAAGACTTCCGGCGCCGTAGGGAGGCGGGAGCTTGCTCCCGCTTTGTAGCGCAGCGTTCGTAGTTCAACGCTGCGGTTTTTAAGGCTCGCGACAAACCGCAGGGCTAAAAAACCGATCCCTGCATTGCAAGGTCGTAAATTCTTGTTTTTCTAACCAACATTCTGGGAAACGTCATTCTGAGCGTAGCGAAGAATCTGCTTTTTTTCGAGAGGCCGTCCGGGAGAAGCAGGTCCTTCGCTTCGCTCAGGATGACATCGAGTTTGGTTGCGGCTCTGCCGCGCTCACGGCCCTTGAACCCCACCTGTCTTAGCTATCTTATAAATCTCACGCGCCGGCCTGGGTGATCTTTGTGGCGTAAGGCTTTTTGATGTATTCGTTGGCAAGGGTGAGGGCGCCCTGCGTATTGTCATTGGTATGGAGAGCGCGCTGGTACTCGTTCAGCGCGCGGTCGCGCTGCCCCGAAGCGTCGAAGATCTGGCCGATTTTCAGATAACTCCACACCTCAACCCATTTGGGATTGAGATCGCCGTTGAGCGCGTCCTGGAAGGATTCAAGCGCCGCGTTGTAGTTGCGCAGCGTAAAGAGGATGTCGCCGATGCGGTAATGCGCCAGCGAGTTATTGGGGTTTTCCTGAAGCACCTTGCGGTATTGGCCGATTGCGGCAAAATATTCAGTCTCTTGCGCCAGTTGATCGGCGCGCGCCATTTCAACCTGCACTCGGGTTTTTTCCGTAAATTTCAAAATGTCGCTCGCCGGATCGATCATGACCTCGAGCGGGCGGCCCCGTGTGTCGATCGTAAAATTCGCGGTGGTGCCCACCATCTCAACCACCTGATTCACGGGCGGGCGCCCGGCGGCATAGACGCGCACGTCAATCGGCATGCGGAAGATGTCAAGGTCCTGCTGCATCTTTCCCACCACCTGATAGCCCGTTTGTGTTTTGTAGATGGCCCATTGCCGTTTGAATTGCGGCACGCCGGTGGAATCCACCCATTGCGCGAAGAAATAGGTCAGGCGTTGTTTTCCGCTGTCTTCAGCCAGCTTCTGAAACTCGGCGGTAGTAATCGATTTCCAAGCATAATCGCGCGCCATGGCTTTGAGGGTGGCGAAAAACGCCGGGTCTTTGATGACCCAGCGGAGCATGTGGAACACCATGGCTCCCTTATCGAACACGACCGACTGGTATTCCGGGCTGAAAGGCTGCAGTGTGCCCGCCTGCGCGATGGGCGCCACGCTTTCGTGGGTGAGGGCGTCAATGGCGACGCTCTGCATCCGGTCTTCAAAAGCCGTTTCGCCCTCGGTATCTTGAATGAACATGGCGGAGGAATAGGTTGCGAGCCCTTCATCGAGGAACCCGTCGTCCGGCGTCGCCGGGCTTACCAGGCAGCGCCACCATTGGTGGGCGATTTCATGCGCAAGCAGATCAACATCCACCGGCTCGGTAAACCCGCGGGCGGCGAGCGCCACAACGCCGGGAGCGGAGAATCCACCGAGTGTATCATTATCCATTTCCACCAAGTCCAGGTGATCGATGGGAAGCGCGCCGAACTTATCCGCATAAAAGGCGAGAACCTTATCCGCGGTGGCGCCGTAAGGCGAAGCGTATTTCACATCACTCTGCTTCAGGTAGACCGTGAGCTTCACGCCGCCCGCCATCGAAGACTGCGCGACGTATGGGCCGGCAATCACGGTGCCCGGAAAGGATTGGCGATCGTACTGAAAGGTGTATGTGTCTGCGCCCGCCGAACTGACAGGGCCGGAAGCCTCTCCCGAAGCGATGACCGCCTGCCCTTGCGGAACGGTAATATGCAGGGTTGCGGAGAAACGGTTGAGGCCAGCGCCATTCACCGGAAACCAGCAGGCGGGATAGAGCAGGTACGAACCCTCGGGGCCTACGTAGGCCAGCTTAAGCCCTTCCACGGGGCTGCCATCCGCCGTCTCCAGCAGGCCGGCGTATTGCGTGGTCAGCGTCGCAGGTTTGCCCGCAGGCAGCGGATTCAGCAGGGAGACGGCAAGCGCGAGCCCCTGCTGCGTAAATTGCACGGGTTGGCCATCCGGGCCAAGCACGCTGCGCACCTTCAACCCGCTATCCAGCTTGAAATTTACAGCCGTCATGTCGGTCTGCGGCACGAAGCTGATCTTAACCCTCGCCGTCAGCGTGTGGGTGGAAGGAAGAAGCGTGGCGTCAATCGAATAATTGATAACTTTATACCGTCCGCCTGTTTCCTGTTCTTGCGCCCGAACCGCGGGCGTTGCCAGCGCCAGAACAAGAGCAAAACCCACAGCCGCCCATAGCCGGAAGATCACACGCCCTCCGTTCCGCCTGTTTTCTTTCACTCGCTCGCCACCCTTCATTTTTCTCACCATAGTCCACTTCACCCTGGCTTCGCGCTTGCCTGTGGAGCGCTGTCCGCGCCGCAGGCCGTCAACGGCACAATCGAAACCACCTCCACACATTTCATTGGATTAAATATTCTAAATGGCAGTTGTATCATGCCTTTCGCCATTTTCAATTCGAGACGCTGTACAAATAAGCGTATCATGCTTGCAAGACTTGGGCGCGACCCGCGCTTGCGCCAAGGATGATGATGCAGCAAGCGATCGAGATAACCCAAGGAAACCTCGTTTCCTGCTTTGCTCACTGGGGCAATTGGCGATGAAGCTGGCCCTGTTGGGCGCGTTTTTGGGGGCTCGTCCGGAAATCTTTCTCCTCATCCGAAAGAAATAGATACGCCCGGCGCCCCTCGTCCCAGCCCTGCTGTTCGAGGCCCCGCGGCCATGCTCGAATCTTCGCCAGACAGTAACGACGGCAAATTAAAGCAGCGGGTTTGAGGTCAGCCTTTAAACCTTGAACCTCTCCAAGCTGAACCGGGCCGGTTTGAGAGGCCACATTTTCAACGAGTCAAGCCGCGCCGTGCCACCCTTTGCGAAGGCTGTGATTCCAACGTCGTTCTGGCCGGCGTCTACCGTCGTGAAAATCGCAGCCAGACCATCGTTTACGTAGACCTCCATGACACACTTGTCGAGGAATACCCGCAGCCGGACCGGCTGTTGGTTTCCAATCAACTTCTGCGCCTTGCCGGCTGTAATCATGCTGTTTTGGGGGTTAAAAGAAATTTCGGTCCCACCTCCGCCGTCTGCCGCGCATCGGACCCGCAGGCCCACCGTGGCCGCAGTATTCGTGCTGAGTTCCGCCTGAAGCTCCAGACAGTCGCCGGAAATGCGCTCATCGAGCATTCGTGGTTTCTCCTCGAGAACCGCTGGTTGCGCCATGCGCGCCTCACCGCGCAGCGATTCAAATTCCTGAAGGGGGTTCTGCCGCAGAAATCCGGTGTCGTCAATGGTGAGAACGCGAGGCATCCCCATGCAACCGTTCCAGCCTTTGTCCGGGTTGGTATATGTCTTGCCCCACAGCCAAAGAACCGGGCGCCCCTGTTCATCCTGTAAGATGTTGCTCGCGTATGCGCTGCCAGCGTCGAGCACTCCACGCGCTTCAGGGATGAATTTCCCTTGCAGCAGGTCCAGATCGCCAACGAAATACTCGCAATTCTTGTTGGGAGAGCACAGTAATACCCACTTCGAGCCGAGCTTGAACAGGTTGGGACACTCGATGTTGATAACCTCGCGATCGAGGTAGTCGAAAACGTCGCCGCGATATTTCCACTCGCTGAGGTCCGCCTTCGTGGCCTCATACAATTGCACCTCGGCTCCACCGCCTTGCCGCTGCCCGTTGATGTTTCCGCCGCACACCATGTAAGTCTTTCCGGGTTCGTGAAACAGGAAAGGATCTCGCCAGTCGTAAACTCTTCGGTTGCCGTGGATCTTCAAAGTTAGGATGGGATTTCCGGGGTACTTCTCCCACGTCAATAACTCATCATCCTTCGGTATCGCCATCCACTGCTCCGGATCGCGGTTACCAATACTGGTGTAGATCAGGCGAGGGCGGCCATCGCCGGCCAATGCTGCTCCTCCGGAAAAACAATGTTCCTCCCCTTTGTCGCGAGATGGCCACAAGGCAATTGGTAGGTGCTCCCAGTTGACAAGGTCCCTGCTGCGAGCGTGGCCCCAGTGCATGTGGCCCCACACGGCGGCGTAGGGGTTATGTTGATAAAAGAGATGGTACCAACCTTTGTACCAGATTGGGCCGTTCGGATCATTATTCCAGTTTGCTGGGGGGTGAAAATGGTAAACAGGCCGATTCGGATCTGACTCTGCCTTTGGAATGGCAGCAGTCACAGCCTTCATTGCTGTTTTGATTTCAGGGCTAATCTCGGGCCTTGGATCACCCGTTATAAAGGTAGTAGCCGATAAAGCAGCGGCGGCCGTGCAGAGTTGGGCGAATTGGCGGCGGGTAGGCTGTAGTACCTGCATAGTTCAATTCCGCTACAGTGAGGGGACTTCTCATACTGGACAACCGAGCTACGCTATTGAAAACGTTGGTCGGGGCGCCCGGATTCGAACCGGGGACCTCTTGCGCCCAAGGCAAGCGCGCTACCAGGCTGCGCCACGCCCCGACAACATGGGAAACCCTACTATGGCTATCGGAAAATAACGGTCCGGCGTTCCGCCAACTAGCAGGTCGAACGCCAAACGAGCAACCGGAGCCGCTAGATAGTTTATTCTGCCAAGCTTCCACGAGAGTGTCTAGCAAGAATATTCACAACGCAGATCGGGTGCACTTAAGCCCCAAATGATTTTCGTGCAAAATATTACCTAATATATATTGTTTCATGATATACTACGGCTGATGAATCTCGTGAAGGATTTCATCGTTCAGGGGTGGCTTTTTCGCATAACCACGATGAGCGTTAAAGCTCTTTGATGCTGTTGCCGATTCAGTAAATTCACCGGAAACATTATGCCGACCAATCTCTCAGGCCGACAACTTGGAGTTCAGCAACCTCCTATCTCTCGCGCCCGCCAAGCTATATCTACTGTTGCAAACGCTAACCGGGAGAGGCCTTGGGCGCTTATCAACCTTCCTCCATTTCCTGCCATCGCCATGAGAGTATTGGATTTATTGGCAAAAGAGGATTTAGGGCTCAAGGAACTGACCCAGCAAATCCAATCCGACCCCGTTCTATCATCTGAAATTCTGACTATGGCGAATTCGGTTCTTTTTGGCTTTCGAACCGAGATTCGAAGCATCCTTCAGGCCACAACGCTGCTCGGCGCACAGCGCGTGAAGGGCATCGCAATGACCATTGCGATGAAAACGTATCTGACCGAATCCCTCCAAATTCCCGCTTTGCTCGCTAGCTGGAGGCACAACTTGGCCTGTGCGCTGGTGGCGGAGGAAATTGCCAGGGTAAGTTTGATCGAAAAGGATTTTGCCTATCTCGCCGGACTGCTGCATGACATCGGAAGACTGGCTCTCGGAATGATGAAGCCGATGGAGTACGGAAACCTCCTTTCTTCGGAAGACACGGATCCCATCAGCATTCTTGACCGGGAGCGAGAGATGTTTGGCGTGGACCATTGCGAAGCGGGGAAAAGGATCATGGAATCCTGGAAGTTGCCCAAATCCTTCATTGACGTATCGTCCCAGCATCACGCGCCGAAGGGCACACAGTTCGATATCGTGGCTTTGGTGAATAGGAGTTGCCTGATTGCCGACGCGATTGGCTTTGGCGCGGTCTATTCAGCTACGCCGCGGCGCTTTAAGGACATCGTGGCTTCTTTCCCCGAGCGCGAACGGAAACGTTTCTGCCCCGACCCCGAACAGTTTGCGATGAACATCGCCGTCAAAATCCATAGCCTCGAATAATGTTCTCCCAAGGCCTATGGTATTCCCGTTTTCCGCCCACACCCTCCAGTCGTGACTCCGTTTCAGGCATAGCCCCCCTTTAGCGCGCATGCGCCGGTCTGAAGCCTGGCGCTACATCCGTTCCTGACTGAAACGGACTCCCCCCGTAGTGGGTCAGTTTGATTTTTGTAGCGGCGGCCCCATTCTGGCTTCGGCCGCCGGTTTTTAGCAGTAAAGA
>JBOGJY010000309.1:0-13496 GCA_050745325.1 Terriglobia bacterium | reverse complement strand
GGTCTTTATTATTCAAAAACCGGCGGCCAGAGGCCGCCGCCGCTACAATAATTGACGTCACTATAATATGTAATCCTCATTATTTACGAATATTCAAGATTTTGCCGATTTATAATGTGTATGCTTGAAATGAAAGGCATGGGATGGCGTCACACAACCTGGGATTAAGCCGCATCGACGAAGAAACGCAGAACGCGGGCGCCTCCGCGACTGGGCGCGATACAACCGACGTGCTCACTTTAGAGGAAATTGGCAGTCTGACGAAGGAAGCCGGCAAACCCGCCGAAACCCTCATGAACGTCGTCGCGTTAATTGCCAAACGGTTTGAGACCGATGTCTGTTCGGCTTATCTGCTGGAGCCCGACCGGGCCAACCTGGTTCTGGCGGCGACAGTCGGCCTCCGCCCGCAATGTATTGGCGCCCTTCGTATGGGAATTCACGAAGGGCTCGCAGGGTTTGTGGCCGATCAAGTCCGCCCGGTCTCGGTGGAACAGGTAAAAAGCCATCCGCGCTTCAAATACTTTAAAGACGCAGGCGAAGACGATTACCAATCGTTCCTTGGAGTACCCCTCATCGACCGCGGGGTGCTGCAAGGGGTTCTTGTAGTTCAAACTCTCGAGGCGCGCGTCTTCCGCGAAGATGAAATCCAAATGCTGGTGGAGGCGGCCGCCCAGGTTGCGCCTGTGGTCAGCGAGGCGCGCACTCTCGTCCGGTTCATCGCGCCGCTCCAGGAGCAGCTCTGGTCGCTCGCCCGCAACCTCTGGTGGAGTTGGGACCATAATTCGACAGACTTATTCCTTGATCTCGATCCGGAGCGATGGAGGCAGCTCAATCACAACCCCGTCGCGCTGTTGGGGGAGATTTCACTCGCCCAGATCGAGCGCCGCGCCGAAGAATTAGTGCTGCACAGCCGGATTAACTACGCTTACCGCCGCCAGCGGGAATATCTTGAGGCGGACCGGACCTGGGGCGCAAGGCTGGCGGGCGTTCTGAGGCCGCGTCCGGTGGCCTATTTCTCCGCTGAGTTCGGGGTGCACGAGTCCATGCCGGTCTATTCTGGCGGGTTGGGCGTGCTCGCCGGCGACCACATCAAGAGCGCATCCGACCTCGATATTCCGCTGACCGGTATTGGCTTGTTTTATGGCCAGGGCTATTTCCGGCAGCGGCTTGACCAGGATGGGTGGCAGCAGGAAGAATACCTCCAGACGGATGTTAGCGAGCTGCCCATGGAGCCCGCCATCGGAATCGACGGCGCGCCGGTGATGGTGCAAATTGAGACCCGCATCGGTCCGATCCGCGCCAAAGTCTGGCGTCTGAAGGTGGGGCGCCGCGACCTGCTGCTGCTCGATTCAAACGTGGAAGGGAACGCCCCCGAAGATTGCGAACTTACCTCGCGGCTGTATGGCGGGGACGGACGCACCCGCATCCGCCAGGAGTTGCTGCTGGGTGTGGGCGGCTTCCGCGCTTTGAGGGCCATGGGGATCACGCCGGGCGTGCTTCACCTCAACGAAGGGCACAGCGGATTTGCGGTGCTCGAAGCAATCCGCGATCGAATGCACGAGGAAGGCCTGGGCTTTGAGGAAGCCGCCTCCCGCGTGGCCCGCGAGGTGGTCTTCACTACGCACACGCCAGTGCCCGCGGGGCACGACAGGTTTGGCCCGGCCCTTATCGAAGAACATCTGGGGCCGCTGCGCGAGCGCCTGGACATTTCGCACGACGCGCTCATGGCGCTTGGCCGCGTGACCCCCGAAGACCCGCACGAGCCGTTCTGCATGACGGTGTTGGGCCTGAAGCTCTCGCGGCACGCCAACGCCGTCTCTGCTCTGCATGGAAAGGTTTCCCGGAAGATGTGGACGGGGCTGTATCCGGGCAAGCCGGAAGACGTGGTTCCCATCGGCCACATCACGAACGGCGTTCACGTTCCTTCCTGGCTCGCGCCGCAGATGTTCCAACTTTACGACCGCCATCTGGCGCAGGGATGGCACGAACACAGCGGCGAACCGCGCATCTGGGAGGGAATTGAAAGCGTTGACGACGGCGAGCTATGGGAGACGCATCTCAGTTTGAAATCGCGGCTCCTCGAATTTGTGCGCCTGCGCGCGGTGGAACAAGCTGAGCGGCGTGGTGAGCCTTCGGAAAGCCTGCAAAGGCTCAGCCGCGTGCTCAGCCCCGATGCGCTGACTATCGGATTTGCCCGCCGCTTTGCCACTTACAAGAGAGCCAATTTGATTCTGGCGGATATCGAAAAACTGGCCTCCATGGTGAATGATCCGAAACGCCCCGTACAGTTCGTTTTTGCCGGTAAGGCGCACCCGCACGACGAACCCGGCAAAACTGTGCTGCGCCAGATTGCGGAGCTGATGCGCCACCCGAAGTTCACTGACAAATTTGTTTTTGTGGAAGACTACGACATTAACGTGGGGCGGCGCTTTGTGCAAGGCGTCGACGTCTGGCTGAACAATCCCCGGCGGCCGTTCGAGGCGTCGGGCACGAGCGGCATGAAGGTGGTGTTGAACGGCGGCCTGAACCTCTCCGTTCTGGACGGCTGGTGGGCGGAAGCCTATGACGGACTCAACGGATTCGCCATCGGCATCGGCGCCACACACTCCAACATCGATCTTCAAGACGTCCGCGACGGAGAAGACTTGCGCCGGGTTCTTGGCGAAGAAGTGATTCCACTTTACTATCAGCGTGACAATGAGGGATTGCCGCGCGGCTGGATCAAGCGCATGAAACGGGCCATTCGAACGCTCGGCTGGCGCTTCAACGCGGATCGCATGGTGATGGATTACGCGCTGAAGTGCTACGTTCCCGCCGCGGGCGGCACATCGCTTGACGTGCGGCCCATATCATGAGCGCGCGCCGGACCTGGCTGCTGAGCTTGCAGCCTTTCTTTATCGCAGATGCAACTGGAAACCCGGCCGTCAGAACGCGCTGATGGGGTTATCCGGCGCCGCCAGCCAGTTTCCCGATCAGGCTGAATAGCGGAAGGTACAT
Organism: Terriglobia bacterium; assembly: GCA_050745325.1. Taxonomy (GTDB): domain Bacteria; phylum Acidobacteriota; class Terriglobia; order UBA7540; family UBA7540; genus RH2-MAG17b. The sequence goes on along the minus strand of JBOGJY010000309.1, from coordinate 10,499 downwards.
CGAAATCACAACGCCACCCACAACGATACCGAGAAAAACAATGATCATCGGTTCCATTGCGGTGAGAAGATCTTTTACCGCCACATCCACTTCGTCCTCGTAGAAGTCCGCGACTTTCTGCAACATCGCATCGAGCGCGCCGGTTTGCTCCCCAACCCCAATCATCTGTACCACCATATTGGGAAAAACTTCGGTCGCCTTCAAAGGGTCCACAATAGTCTGGCCGCCCTCGACGGCCGTGCGGACTCCGAGCAGAGCCCTTTCGATTACCGCATTGCCCGAAGTGCGAGCCGTGATTTCGAGCGCCTCGAGCATGGGCACACCGCTTGTGATCAGCGTGCCGAGGGTGCGGGTGAAACGCGCCACAGCGATCTTTCGCATCAACATTCCCAATACAGGGATTTTCAGAATCAACCCGTCAATGGTCACACGGCCCCCTGGCGTGCGATAGTACTGCCGGAGGGCAAAGCCAATTCCAATGCCCCCCAGGATAATCATCCAGGCAAAACTGGCAATTCCGTGGCTGAGCCCGATAACGATTCGCGTGGGTAACGGCAGCGACGAACCAAGCCCGGCGAACAGCGATGCGAAGATCGGGACGACCTTCCATAAAAGCAGAAAGATGACGCCGCCCGCGATCACCAGGACGGCGACCGGATAGATCATCGCCGACTGCACCGCCCGCTTGAGCTTGACCGCTTTCTCAATATAGGCCGACAGCCGCCGCAGAATCCCGTCGAGAATGCCGCCCGCCTCACCCGCTTCAACCATGTTCGTATAGAGCTGGTCAAACGCTTTGGGGAACAGGCGCATGGAATTGGCGAGGGTCGCGCCGCTCTCCACCGACCCGCGAACCCCCCTCAATATGCCGGCGAAGTTTTTGTTCTGCTGTTGCGTGGCCAGGATCTCAAGACACTGCACCAGCGGCAGCCCTGCGTCAATCATCACCGAGAACTGCCGCGTGAAGATAGCCAAGTCTTTGGAGTTTACCCGGCCTGACTTGCGGGTTTTCTCCTCTGCGCCGCCGCGGACCCTCACTTCCACCGGCTTCGCGGAGATCGCGCCGCGCAGGACATTCCCGGAGCCGCCGGGAAGCATCGCTCCTGCGCCGCCGAGTGAGCGCGGCTTATTCATGGCTGTGGGTAATTGGGGTGTAGGCATGGCTTTCATTCCTTTCTTCTATCCCCGGCGCAAAAGCAGGGCCTACGCGTGATTCACACGCGGTGGCCCGCTAACGCCGCAACGACGCCAGCACAGGCGCTGGACGGGCGCCTCCCGCCGGGGCGCCGCGATTGATCATGTCCTGAAGCTCGTCCGGATTGCTCGACCGCCCCAGCGCCACTTCAAGCGTAATCAGCCCCTTCTGATAAAGAGACTGCAGAGACTGATTAAACGTTTGCATTCCAAATTTTTCCTGGCCCGATTGCATGGCGGAGTAAATCTGATGAATTTTGTCTTCGCGGATCAAATTCCTGATAGCGGGGTTTGGAATCAGGATTTCCATTGCCATAACGCGACCGCTGCCGTCCATGCGCGCCATGAGAGACTGGCACAGGATGCCCTCCAGCACGAGCGAAAGCTGGGCGCGAACCTGAGACTGCTGGTAAGCGGGAAAAACGTCAATCACGCGGTTGATGGTTGAAACCGCGGAATTCGTGTGCAGCGTACCAAACGTTAAGTGGCCGGTCTCCGCAATCCGGAGCGCAGATTCAATCGTCTCCAGATCGCGCATTTCTCCGATCAACACTATGTCAGGGTCCTCGCGAAGGGCGGCTCTGAGCGCGTTTGGAAATGATTGGGTGTCAGAATGAATTTCGCGTTGATTGACAAGACACCGCTTGTGGGTGTGCAGAAACTCGATGGGGTCCTCAATCGTAATCATGTGCTCATAGCGGGAGTCATTGATAAAATCGAGCATCGTGGCGAGCGTTGTTGACTTCCCGCTGCCCGTGGGCCCCGTCACCAGGATTAGCCCGCGAGGCTTCTGGCAAAGTCTGCGAAGGATGGGAGGCAGCGCAAGATCTTCAAACGAGCGGATGTCGAACGGGATGGCGCGAAACACCGCGGCGGTGGCGCCGCGTTGGTTAAAAAGGTTGCCGCGAAAACGCGACAGGTCGCGAATGGCAAAGGAGAAGTCGAGCTCAAGGGTCTCTTCAAACCGGTGCTTTTGCGACTCCGTCAGCACGCTATAAGCAAGCTGCTTTGTCTCCGCAGGCCCCAGTGACGGGAAGTCCTCCAAGGGCTTCAGTTCACCGTGCAAGCGAACGCGCGGCGGCGAATTGACGGTAATATGCAAATCGGACCCGCCCATCTGAACGAGGCGCCTCAACAAATCACTGAGGGATGGGAGTTCCATCAAAGCCTGCCTTTACGTCTTGAATTTGAATCTGTATTAATTGGCGGCAATACCGCTGCGCGCGAGGCGCAGCCGTTTCAAAGCACGCTCTCGCGAATGACTTCTTCAATTGTCGTCATTCCTGCCTTCACTTTGACCAACCCGCTGCGGCGCAGGGTGATCATCCCTTGCTCCATGGCTTTCCGTTTGAGCTCGAGGCCCGAAGCGCCGGCAAGAATCAGCTCCCGAATTTCATCCGTACTCTCCATCACCTCGTAGATGCCCACGCGGCCCTTGTAGCCCCTTCCCCCGCAGGTATTGCAGCCCTTGCCCTTAGAAGGCACGACGGAACGAGCCTCCTCAGGCGTGAACCCGGCATCCACGAGCACCTGGTGGGAAGTGGGATCCTCGACTTTGCACGCCGGACAAACGCGGCGCACCAGGCGCTGGGCGCATATCAAGTGGACGGAGGTGGCCACCAGAAATGGCTCAACGCCCATGTTCATTAGACGGGAAATCGTAGATGGAGCGTCATTGGTGTGAAGCGTGGAAAGCACCATGTGGCCGGTCAGCGCCGCCTTGATGGCAATCTCGGCGGTCTCGAAATCCCGGATTTCACCGACCAGGATGATGTTGGGGTCCTGCCGCAGGAATGACCGCAGCGCAGCGGCAAAGTTCAACCCAATCTGCTCTTTCATTTGCACCTGGTTGATGCCTGGCAACTGGAACTCTACGGGGTCTTCAGCGGTGATGATGTTGGTATCTTCCTTGTTAAGCTGCGCGATAGAAGAATAGAGGGTGTTGGTTTTGCCGCTTCCGGTGGGGCCGGTGACGAGCACCATGCCGTAAGGCTTGAAGATAGCCCTCTGGAACCTCTCCAGTGATTCAGGCTCAAAGCCCAGCTTGGTCATATCCAGGCGCAAATTCTCTTTGTCGAGTAACCGCATGACGATTTTTTCGCCGTGCAGCGTAGGAAGCACGGAAACTCGCAAATCGAGCTGTTTTTTCTTGCGCTCGTGCATAATCCGCAGCATAATCCGGCCGTCCTGGGGCAATCGTTTTTCCGCAATGTCCAATTTGGCCATGATTTTCACGCGGCTGATAATGGCGTCGCGCAACTTTAAGGGTGGTGTCATCACCACCTGCAAAAGACCGTCAATGCGATAGCGAATGCGGTATTCCTTTTCATACGGCTCCATGTGGATGTCACTTGCTCCACGCCGGACGGCATCCCCAAGCACATAGTTGACCAGCCGGATGACTGGCGCTTCTTCAGAAGCCCTCTCCATGTCCGCAAGGTTCAGCATTTCTTCACTGGAATCGTCCAGCTCAACGCTGCCCGCCGAGCCCTCGTCGAGGAAGCTCACCAGATCATCGATTTCTTTCTGGCGCTCCACATCCGCGACGTTGCCGAAATAGCTTTTGATGGCGCTGTCAATCGACGCTTCGGGCGCCAGCACCGGCTCGATGTTCAACCAGGTGAGGAATTTCACGTCGTCCAGCGCGAAGACGTTCGCAGGATCACTGACCGCCAGGGTCAAGGACGCGCCTGTCCGCAGCAACGGCAGCACGTGATGCTTGAGAGCCGTTTCCATTGGGATAAGCTTGACCGCCGCCGGATCAATAGGAAATTCGCTCAGATTGACTGAGGGAACCCCGTACTGCGCGGCTAAAGCCTCCGCAATCTCCTCGTCAGTAACATACTCCAGCTTCACCAACGCCTGCCCTAATCTGCCCCCATTCGTTTTTTGGTAATCGATGGCATGACGAAGCTGGGTCTCAGAGATGCGGTTATCCCTCAGTAGAATCTCGCCGAGTTTGCCCACAATCATCTGCGTACTCAAAGATTTGCTCCATCTACCAAAAGCTGTTGACCGCCGAGGCGTCGTCCGGCCGGCTGCGGGGTGAAAGGTGTAAAACTTGGCCTAATCGCGTCAAGTTTTGCAAACTTGGGAGGCCTAATAGCGGTTTTCATGCTTATTACTATATCAAGTATATATTATAAATTCATGTACTATTTTAGGGTTTGTTAACTTTACGGCATAGGGCATCCGGCCACTGGGTGAGAACCTAGCGCCTGGGGTCCGTTAGCCTGGCTTTCCGAGCGCCAAAATGTCGCCCAACGGCAGCCCTGGCCATGGTAGTGGTTAGTTTGCCGAGTTCATACCCGATGGCCGAAAAACGGCTTACCAAACCGGAAACCAAGCGGAGCGGAACTCCACCCAAGCCGCAATCTCCTTTATTTTGTGTAATATGCCTCATTGTACCGGATCAATCCGGCTATCCCCTTGATATTCAGTCGATTGCAGTAATTTTACAATCATTAGAGTCCGGTTCGTTCCGGTTCGTTCCGGTTTCGACCCTTTGTTTTCAATAACTTGAAAAAACAAAAACAATCCTTTTTGGTTTCAGCTCTCTTTGGCCCCATTTCTGCCTCCCATTCCCCTGTTTTTGATCCCGCGGCCGGGGCACTGGGTGGCCCCTTCGTCGTGAGACGAGGGACGAGGGTCGAGAGGCGAGTCCGGGACCCTTGCTTTTTCCCTTATCCCTTGTCCCTTGACTCTTGCCCCCGTCTTTTTATTCTACCCCCCGGCGCTGATCCTTTGGAGACGAATGAGACAAATGAGACGGTTTATTTCGAAAAGGAAAGATTAGAAGGTTCTAAGATGTAGCGCAGAGTTTTGCGGTTAAAACTCTGCGGTTTTCCGGTGGTCCGGGCAAAAATGCCGCAGAGTTTTAAATACAAAACTCTGCGCTACCCCGCTTTACTCTTAAAAACCGGCGGCGGGGACGCCGCCGCGACAACCGCAGTTGTCACACAGACTCTTCAGTCAGGCGCAAAATGAATTTAGGGTTGCGCTTTCGCCGGACTCACAATAAGCGTCTTAATCCCTTTTTTCTGCAGCCCGGCATTGAAGGCAGGAACCGTTTCATCCATCAGCTTTCCGTACTGCTCCTGAACGCGCGAAAGCCTCTGTTTGAGCAGATTGAAGACGGCGCCTTCTTCACCTGTGGGAGCGAAGTCCGGGTTGCCGGCCACGTCACCCGCGCCGTCACCCACGTCTCCTGCAAGCCAGAGCAGTTTCTGATAAAGCTGCATTTGCTCGGGATAAGTTTTTTCATCCCCGGCGGCGAGATATTTTTCAAAAAGTTGGTATTCAACCGTCTGCAGTTTGCCATCCAGCTCTTTTGCCGAGGCGATGACCCCAAGCGCATCCGGCCGGCCCTTTAGATAATCCGGCATGTCTTCAATCTGTTTCCGGACCCGCTCGATGGAGTTGATCATGCCCACCACCGTATCCACGTCTGCGTCAATCGCGCGCCACATTTTGACGCCCGCATCAACGTCCGCCAGAGTTCCGGCCGAATGCGGGTCCTTAAGGACAGAAAGCGGCTGGGTGAGGGACTGCCCGTTCACCTCCAGCTTCACGGTGTAAATACCGGGCGCCGCGAGCGCGCCAAGCTGCGGCCGCTCAATACCCCAATGGAAAATAGGGCGCGTCTTTTTGCCCATAAATCGCGTATCCGTCCAGATTTGGGGATAGCTTGCCGGGGTGGTTCTCAATTCCACTTGCTTAACTCGCGGGTAGCGCAGGTCCCAAGTGACGCGATTGACGCCCGCCAGCTTCGTTCCCGGGAAGGCGCGAACCACGTTCCCCTGCGCGTCAAGAATCGTGAGCGTGACGGCGCCCTTCGGAGCCGATTTCAGATAGTAGTTGATGTCCGCGCCGTACCGTGGATTCTGGCCCACGGCGGGATCGTCGTGCGCTTCGCGCGGCTCGCTGACGCTGCGAAAGCGATAAGCGGGCCTGAGTTTGAACAAGTACGCGGGAGAATTCAGAACTTGCGGGGTGAGCTGCTGCAGCGGGCCGATGTCGTCAAGGATATAGAAACCCCGGCCCTTGGTCGCCACCACCAGATCGTCAAAATGCTTTTGGATCACCATCCAGGAAACGGGCGCGTGGGGCAGGTTCAGTTGCAAGGGCGTCCAGCGCCCGCCATCGTCAAATGAAACGTAGAGCGCGTTCTCGGTACCCGCAAACAGCATTCCCTTGCGGAACGGGTCCTCAATAACAATGTGAACGTAACTGAAAACGCTCTTCGGAATACCGCCGCTGATCTCGGTCCAAGTCTTTCCATAGTTCGCCGTCTTATAGATGTACGGATCGCGGTTATTCATTTGGTGGAAGTTGACGCTGAGATACGCCGCGCCCGCGTCAAAGTGCGAAGGGTCAATATTGCTGATGGTTCCGTAAGGCGGAAGGCCGGGAATATTCCGGGTGACATCCTCCCAGTGTTTCCCGCCGTCCCGCGTCACGTGCACTAAGCCGTCATTCGAGCCGGTCCAGATGATGCCCTGCTTCACCGGAGAGGCCGCGATGGCGAAAAGCGTGCCCCAGTATTCGACGCCTAGATTATCGGGCGTGAGGCCGCCGGAGCTTCCCATATGGGTGTGGTCGTTCAAAGTGAGGTCCGGGCTGATCACCTTCCAGCTCTGACCGCCGTCGCGGGTCGCGTGCACAACCTGGCTTCCAACATAGACCGTATTGTGATCGAACGGGTCGATGGCCATGGGCGGCGTCCAGTTCCAGCGGTACTTCAGCGCGCCGGCGGGCGAATCGAGTGATTTATCCGGCCAGGGTGGAACCGAGCGCGTCTGGCCCGTGCTCAAATCAAACCGCGCCACCTCTCCCGAGTAGCAATCGCCCCAGACGATGTGATCCGCGGCTGGATCGGGAAACGAAAAACCGGATTCGCAGCCCGCCGTGGACGCCCATGCGCTCGATGGAATGGGGCCGCCGGTGCGGGTGTTGCTCGGGCCGCGCACCGACTCGTCATCCTGCATGTTCCCGAAGACGTCATACGGAATCCGGTTGTCCACCGCCACGTGATACATCTGCCCGATGGGCAAAACAACTTGATGCCAGCTCTTGCCGTGCGTGGTAGAAATCAGCACGCCCACGTCGCAGCCAATCATCATGCGGCTCGCGTTCGTGGGGTCGGCCCACATGGCGTGATTGTCCCCACCCCAATGGGTGTTGTATACCGTCTGGCCGCCGTCAAGCGTGTCCCAGATGTCATTCGAGGGAAAATAGACTTCGTTGGCGTTGGCGGGCGAGATCATCAGCCGCGTGTAATAGTGCGGGCGCTCGTTGAGCAGGCGGCTGTAATTCACCGCCCGCCAGGCGCCGCCACCGTCGTCGGACCGCCAAAGCGAGCCGCGGCCGTTCCCACCTGTTTCGATGAGCGCATACATGCGGCCCGGATCGCTTTGGGCGATGCCCACGGCGATCTTCCCGAGCGGCGGGGCGGGCAAGCCATGCCCGGTAATTTGTTTCCACGTCGAGCCTTCGTCGCGGGAGATCCAAACGCCGCTGCCCGGTCCGCCGCTATCCTGGCCCCACGTTTTAATCACAAATTGCCACGTGCCCGCGAGCAGGATGCGCGGGTTGTGAGGGTCCATCGCTAGATCGGAAGCGCCTGTATCCGGGTTGACGAACAGCACGCGCCGCCACGTCTTGCCTCCGTCTTCGGTTTTGAAAACGCCGCGCTGCTGCTCGGGGCCGTAGCAGTTTCCTTCGGCGGCGACCAGCACAATATCAGGGTTGCGCGGATCGATGACAACGCGGGAGATGCGGCCCGTTTGCTCAAGCCCCATGTGGGTCCACGTCTGCCCGCCGTCGGTGGATTTGTAAACCCCATCCCCAATTGACACGTTGCTGCGGATGAAAGGCTCGCCCGTGCCTACCCAGACGATGTTGGGGTCCGAGGGCGCGATGGCGATGTCGCCGATCGATTGCGCGGACTCTTTGTCAAACACCGGCTTCCAGTGGATGCCGGCATCTACCGACTTCCACACGCCGCCGGAGGCCGCCCCCGCATAATAAACATTCAGATCTCCAGGCACGCCCACCACGGCGCTCACGCGGTTTCCGCCAGGCCCGATGAAACGGTACTGCAAACCGCCGAAAACGCCGGGACTGATTGCGGCCTCTTGCGTCCACGCCGGAAATGTAGCGCCGAGCAGCGCCAAAAGCAGAAATGCGACGCGCATTTTCGTTCGTTCAGTTTGCGCCATTCACAAATCCTCTGAGGCGGTTGTAGCGGCGGCCTCTGGCCGCCGGTCTTTATTTTTCAAGTGATTCGGCGCTCCCTTCCTGCGTCAGGGCAGGCTCCGGGCGCCGCTACAACGAAGAAAGGCAGTCGTCACACAGGCCCTGATGCCGATGATTAGAAAGATGAAAAATAGAAAAACAAGCAAAACTGAGCCCGCGGCGGCGAGCGCGCGAGGAGGGCGCGGGCCAAAGCAACTAAAAGAATGTTTAAGGCAAAATTTTGTAAGCCATTGAAACTAAAAGAACATTGGAAGAGCGAACCGGACCGAACCGGACTTTTGGCACAGTCCCCGCAAGTTACTGAATATGAATGAGATAGTTAAATTTTTGCACGAACCGGACGTATTTGCGACAAAACAAAGGCGATTACGGCTTGAGTCGGAAGCTTTTTCCGCTTTGAGGTCAAAAACCGTCGTTTTCTTCCGGTTTGGTCCGGTTCGTGACCGGGCCTCAAATCCAAAATACGGGGCTTTCCCGGTTCGGTCGGTTGGGGTTTTGGGGCGTTTTGGCGTTTTGGCGCCCAGCGTTCGTATTTCAAACGCTGCGGCTTTTCGTTGGGGCCATCAAAAACTGGAGGGTTAAAAGACGGATCCGGCGCCCGGAATCACACTTCGTCTCATCTTGAAAGCAGGCGGCGAAGGGTGAAAGAATAAGCGAAGACTCAGGGAGCTCAAAGCATGAAGGCTTGCCAGTTGCGATCCGTCGCGGCGGTTGAAACCCATCCGCTTGAATTCCGCGACGCGCCAGATCCCGAACCCGGGAGCGGCGAAGTTCTGGTGCGAATCAATGCCTGCGGAGTCTGCCGTACCGACCTGCACGTGGTCGAAGGCGAGTTGCCCCCGAAGAGGCCTTCGGTCATTCCAGGACATCAGATTGTTGGGCTCGTTGAGGAGCTTGGGCCTGGGGCATCGCGCTACAAAGTCGGGGACCGTGTGGGGATTCCCTGGCTTCACCACACCTGCGGGGTTTGCGAGTATTGCCGCGCTGGGAAGGAGAACCTCTGCGACAATGCGGCGTTCACCGGCTACACGGTGGATGGTGGGTATGCGGAGTACACCGTGGCGCCCGAAAAGTTTGTCTATCCTATTCCTGAGAGCTTTCCGGACGTCGAAGCTGCGCCCCTTCTCTGCGCGGGCATCATTGGCTTCCGGGCGCTGCGCCTCTCTGGAATTCAGCCCGGCGGGCGGCTGGGGTTTTACGGGTTTGGCGCGGCGGCCCACGTGGCGATTCAAGTGGCGCGGCATTGGGGGATTGAGGTTTATGCCTCGACGCGCGACGCCCGCCACCAGAAGCTTGCGCTCGAGCTCGGCGCCCAGTGGGCGGGAGGCGCGGTTGACGAGCCGCCGGTTAAGTTGGATAGCGCCATTATCTTCGCGCCTGCCGGTGAAATTGCGCCGGCGGCCCTCAAGGCGCTGAAGAAGGGCGGAACCGTGGCGCTGGCGGGCATCCATATGTCCCCCATCCCGTCTCTTGATTACAGCTTGCTCTATTACGAACGCGGGTTGCGAAGCGTTGCCAACAACACCCGGCAGGACGGGGAAGACTTCCTCCGGGTGGCGGCGGAAATTCCAATTCACAGCGAGGTCGAGTTGTTCCCGCTCGAAGAAGCGAACCGCGCGCTCAGCGTGCTGAAAAACGACGCTATCAGGGGCGCGGCGGTGCTCGAAGTCCGCCGGGGGAAAATGCCAATTTCGCGGCGCGCATAGAGTATAGAGTTTTGATTTGGGATGGTTGTGGTCCTGTAGCAGCGCCGCACGCATGGCGCATGGAAGGCGTGAAGGTAGTGTTCAACCACAAAAAAGCCTCTCGCAAAGGCGCAAGGCTGCAAAGACCGCAAAGAAATTTGCGGACTTCCCCTTTGCGTCTTGGCGTCTCGGCGTGAAGCCGTTAATTCCTTTGCGGCTTCAGGTTTGCAAGCCTGGCGGCGCGCAGGTTAAGATAAGTTTCTGATATTTGCCTGGAGGTTTTTGTAGCGTCGCCCTTTGAGTCTGTGTGACAACTGCGGTTGTAGCGGCGGCCTCTGGCCGCCGGCCTTTACTATTAAAAAC
>JBOGJY010000308.1:0-16104 GCA_050745325.1 Terriglobia bacterium | reverse complement strand
TTTGCGCCGTGCAGCATCTCATCGCGGAACAGCAAGCTGGCCGCCGCCTGCGCCTGACTGAGACGCACACCGGGCTTAAGCCGCCCGAGCATCACCAGCCACCAGTTGCCGATGTCCTTCATATTCCGCCCCCAAGACACGCCCACGCGCGGTAGTGTGGCTAGCGGTAGCCAAAGGTCTTGTGTCTTGCCGGGAGAGAGATGGGTGAAGGCCGGGTCTGCTACTCCAACGATTGTAAACGGCACGTTATTGAGAACAACCGTTCGCCCGATGACCGATCTTTCGCCGTCGAACGCCGTTTGCCAGTACGCGTAACTAAGGACAACGACAGGCGATGCCGTAGGAGAATCGTCGCCAGGGATAATCGTCCGGCCCATAGCAGCGCGCACTCCCAGCGTCGAAAAATAATCGCCAGAGACTGCCGCGCCATGCGCGATGCTCGGCGGGCCGTTGCCGCTCACGTCGAGCTGTGTGGGTCCGGCAAAGGCGGTTACGCCGGAGAACATCTTGGTTTCCGACCGTATCTTCTCAAAGACGAGAACCGGGAATGAGCAATCGGACGGATTGGTCCCACCAATCCCGCCGGGACAATCGCCGAACATTGAATAATCGTTTGTCCGGGGCGCATGGTGGGCTTTCCAGCGAAACAATACAAGCTGTGACGGGTCACGCACCGGCATCGAGCGGAGCATCACCGCGTCAATCAGGCTGAAGATGGCCGTGTTCGCCCCGATACCGAGCGCGAGCGTGATGACCGCGACGGCGGTAAAGCCCGGATTGCGGCGCAACTGCCGCAGGCCGTAACGGATGTCTTGCACTAGCATTTCAACAAAGGCGATGCCCCGTTGGTCTCGGTACTTCTCTTTGGTTTGCGCCACGCCGCCAAACTCGCGCCGGGCTGCGTAATGAGCCTCTTCGGGAGACATTCCCTTGCGCGCGTTCTCTTCGGCGAGCATCTCGAGATGCGTGCGCAGTTCTTCGTCAAGGTCACGCTCGGAGCGTGTCTTGCGGAACAGGCCAAACCAACGCGACGCAACAACTCGCAGCCAGGTCATCTCAGGCTCCTCCCGCTCCCTCCGCCCCCTGCAGCAGACGGCCGATGATGCCTACCATCCGCTCCCAGCTTTGCTGCTCCGCCGCCAGTTGCTTGCGCCCCGGCTTAGTGAGCGAATAGTAGCGCGCCCGGCGATGATTTTCCGAAGCGCCCCACTTGGACGCAATCCAGCCCCTCTGTTGAAGCCGCAGAAGCGCCGGGTAGAGGGTGCCTTGATTGAGATGCAGCAGGTTGCTCGACACTTGTTCAATCCGCCGCGCAATGCCGTAGCCGTGCATGGGACCGAGCGTGTCGAGCGTCTTCAGAACCAACAGGTCGAGCGTGCCTCGCAGAATGTCTTCTCTCGATCCAGCCATACCTACTCCTTTTGGAACTCGACAGGAGTGTAAAACGATCTCCTGTCGAAAGTCAACAGATAAAAGCCAATGGCGGCGGTCAGCGCGGTTCGCGGCGCGGGAAAAGGCCGCATTTTGGCGGAGGACCAGCAAGGCCGGCTTGTTTTCTACTGAGGATTACAAAACATAGTGACGCTATTTGCTGGCGCGGCGCTCTCTGAACGCCGGAAAAGCGGCGACTGGAACGCCGCCGCTACAACGATGGATGTCACTACAATTTGTAATCTTCAATAGGCGCCTGACCCATTCAAAGGCGTTGGCCCGGAAATTCAGGAAATGGGTGTTCCATCGAGGGGGGCGGTTGACCCGCGGACGATTAATTCCGCTGGGACCTCCGTGGTGTCGGCTGAACCTTGTCCCGACATCAGTTTAAGCAGTATCTCCGCGGCGAGCAGTCCCATCTGGCGCATGGGCTGGCGCACCGTGGTGAGTGGAGGCTGCGTGTAGGAAGCGATGAAAAGGTCGTCAAATCCGATTAGGGAAATATCTTGAGGGACGTGCAACCCGTCACTGTGAAGGCATCGGAGAGCCCCCAGGGCTGTCATGTCGTTGTAGCAGAACACCGCGGTGGGTGGTTGTGGCAGGCCAAGCAGCGTCCTCATGGCCGCCATGCCGGCTTCGGGCTTGCCATCACCCCGGACCACGAGTTCGGGCAGGAAAGTCAGGCCTGCCTGCTTGAGCGCCTCGCGGTATCCGGCCAGGCGCTCCGTGTCAGACTGGTCGCCGGATCTGTCTCCTATATAAGCAATGCGGCGGTGGCCGAGGTGGATAAGGTGTTGGGTAGCCTGCCGGCCGGCTTCCACGTTCTGGATCATGACGCAATGAACCGCCTCTCCCGCGCGCTGGTTGTTGACTAATACGATAGGCACATTCATCTTTGCCAGGAGTTGGAGGTGTAGTGAGCCGACCCGCGACGAGGTGACCACGATGCCGTCCACCCGCCGCTCCGCAAACGAATGCACCACCTTAATCTCCTGGTCCGGATCGGCGTTGGATTGAGCCAAAAAGACCGAATAGCCGTGAGAGTTCGCGGCCTCCTCGATGCCGCTCACCACCTCGCTCACGAACGGGTCGGCGATTGCGGTGACAACAACCCCGATGGTCTGGGTTTTCTGGGTCACCAACCCGCGCGCCACCGCGCTCACTCTGTAGCCAGATTGCCGGGCGATACGCTGGATTCTTTCGGCCGTTTTGCTATTAATCAGCGAACTGTTCTGCAGGGCCCGCGAAACGGTGGAATGGGAAACAGAGGCCATCCGGGCGATGTCTTTGATGGATGTCGGCTTGGGACGGCCATTCCGCATGTTGGCTGCCTGTTTAGACCGCCGATCAAATACTTTGGTTATCGAAGAAATAATGGGTTCAAGGTTGCACACGTGTGCACAAACGGAGTTTAACATGTTGGAGAAAAGCGGGGAAGCTAAATCCCTCTGTTCGAGAGAAAATATTGTAAATTAACAGATAAGCCCTTGACATGTCACATTGCCTGAATTAGGATTTGTGGCGCACACGTTTGCAGGCATGATCCGGGAAATCGACGAACGGGCAACAACAGTCTTTCGGCCTTGGATTGGGAATGGTTGTGATCCCATTCTGTTTGTTCGCGTCTAGCCGTCAATACTCTACGATGAGGAGAATTAGGATGAGCAACGTATGCCGCAAGGTGGTACTGGCGTTTTTCGTGAGTTTATTGGTTTCGGGGGTAGTGTTCGCGCAGTCGGACTTCGGCACGATTTCGGGCTACGTGAAAGACCCATCAGGAGCAACGGTGCCGAACGCCAAGGTCACAATCACAAACCAGACCGGCCTCGAACGCCAGATCACGACGGATACATCCGGCCATTACGCCGTCACCAACCTCCCGCCGGGCTTCTACACCATGACCGCCGAGGCAGCGGGCTTTCAGAAATATATCTCCAAGCAGAACAAGCTCGACCCAAGCGGCCATCTGGGGCTCGATGCGACACTCACCGTGGGCGCGCCAACGCAGACGATTGAGGTGACGGCATCCACGACCACGCTCCAGACGCAGTCGGCTGCCGTGCAAAAGCTGGTCACGCGGGAGCAGATTGATTCTCTGGAGCTGAACGGACGCGACCCCGTGCTCCTGGCCCAGCTTGCGCCCGGCGCTCAAGGCGGAAATCTCGCCGGCTTAACGTTCAATTTCGGACAGGGACCGTCGCACTTCAACGGCTCCCGCAACTGGGACAACCTGATCACCAATGACGGCGCGCCCGCCACCCGCACGCGCGCCAACGGCACCAGCCTGGGATCCGCCGACGAGGACTCCGTCGAAGAAGTTCAGGTTCTCGGCGCGGATTACTCCGCTGAATACGGACGCTCGTCGGGCGGCCAGATCCGCATCGTGACCAAGAGCGGCGGGCCGCAGTTCCATGGCGCCGCATACGAATACGTTCGCAATACCGCACTGAACGCCAACACCTGGCAGCGGAATTCGAACACGACGACCACCGGCCTTGCTGCCACCAACTTCGTTGCGCCCGAGCACTACAACGACTTTGGGTACGACATCGGCGGGCCTTTCTACATCCCCGGCCACTTCAATACCAACAAGGATAAAGTGTTCTTTTACTGGGGAGATGAATTTACGCGAAATTACTTCACGGATCAAAGCAACATGGAAGTTCCCACAGTCGCGATGCGGAGCGGCGACTTCAGCGAACTGCTCAATCCGGCGAACATCTTTTACCACAAGCCTGTCCAGCTCGTGGATCCGAAGACCGGCGCCCCATACAAGAACAACGTCATCCCCGCAGGCGACCTTAGCCCGAACGGTCTCGGCCTGCTCAAGTCGTATCCGATGCCCAACCTCACCTCGCCCATCTTCGGCAACCAGAACTGGTTTGTCTCGGCCGCGCACCCGCAGCGCCAGCAGAAGAAGACGATTTCCGTGGATGTGAACGCGACTCCGAATCAGCGGCTGCGCTACCGGGGTGAGTACTACACTTTTTTCGAATACCAGCCGCTCGACGGCGGCAGCGGTGAAACGCCGAAATACTTCAACCGGCCCAACTTTACCAACTCCCTCGATTACACCTGGGTGCTCAGCCCAACCAAGGTGAATGAGGCTTTGTTTACGCTCAGCCACGACCGCGTCTTGATTCCCGTGAACGAGGCGGGATTTCTCAACCGCACGACAGTCGGCCTCGACTTCCCTTACATCTTTCCGGCTTCGCAAAAGGAGATCCCGAACCGCATCTCCACCGTGAATATGTCGGAGTTCTCCGGATTGAGCGGTGGCCCGTATCCTTCGCACTCCGCCGGGCCCATCCTGGACGCCTCGGACAACTTCTCCTGGGTGAAAGGCAATCACACCATGAAGTTCGGCTTCTTGTGGGAGTGGGATGGTGAGAACAACAATGATGAAATCAACGTCTCCGCCTGCAACACCTGCACCAACACCCAAAACGGCCAATTCAGTTTCACGGACAATGGGGGCGGCTTCGCGCGGCCTGGATACACGACGGCCTCTTCGGGCGCTGCAGTGGCAAACGCCGCGCTCGGCCTGTTTGACTCCTATTCGGAAATCGGCGACCGCGCTTACACCATCTTCCGCGGCAACATGTACGAGGGATTCGCACAGGATGCCTGGTCCGTCTCGAGCAGGCTTCACATCAATTACGGCGTGCGTTACTCGGTCATCGTGCCCTTCCACGCGGATTGGGGAAACATGATCGTCTTCGATCCGGCTTTTTACAATCCCGCCAACGCGGTGACGGTCAATCCGAAGACCGGGCTGATCGTAGGATCTCCTTCCATCGCCCAGTTGTACAACGGCATGGTGATTCCGGGCACAGGGTTCCCCACATCTGCCGCGGGCAGGGTACCGGCGGCTGACTCCGGCGCCTATGCCGGATTGTTCCATGGCCTTTCCAATCATTATGCCAACACCCAGTGGAATGACATCCAGCCGCGTCTCGGTATCGCCTACCGTCTCGGTAATAAGACCGTGCTGCGCGCGGGGGCGGGCCGCTACATCACACGCCTCGGCGATAACGACGCCATTTTCCTAGGCGGCAACCCACCTTTCCAGCCGAACGCCAGCGTCTCTTTTGGCAACGTGGACAACCCAGGCGGAACCGGAACCAACGACGTTCCCTTGGTGGTGACCACCGAGGCTCAAAATATGGCGAACCCGGAAGCCTGGACTTGGAACGCCACCTTCCAACGCGAAATGCCGGGGGCCTCCCTTCTGAGTGTGGCCTATGTCGGCAGCCGCGGCCTGCGCTTGCAGCGCGAGGCCGATATCAACCAGCCTACGCTGGCCACTGTCCTGGCAAACCCCGGGGTCAACCTGAACGCCTTGAGACCCTATCAGGGTTTCGGGTCCATTCGCGAAACGGACGGCGTGGCTAGTTCCACCTATAATTCGTTGCAGATCGCCTGGAATCGCCGCTTCACCCACGGTCTGCTTTTCGGCGCTGCCTACACGCTTTCGAAAACCATGGATAACGGCTCGAACTACCGCGATGTCGTCCCGGACACTTACAACACCAGCTTTATGTGGGGCCCCTCCGAGTTTGATGCCCGCCACAACCTGGTTGCCAACTTTATGTATGCGCTCCCGTTCTTCGGGCATCAGAGGGGTTTTGCCGGCGAAGTGCTGGGCGGCTGGGAAGTCTCGAGCCTCTTGCAATTCCAAACCGGAAACCCGTGTAGCGTATCCGCCACGAATGACTACGCCGGCGTCGGTCTCGACTCGAACTTCGGTTGCGGTAAGAACGGCCAGTATTGGGTAGAGAACGGCAATCCGAAGATTCTGGGTAACTTCGGCTCAGGCGGATGGTTTTCCACCACCAACTCCGGCGGGTCGCCCATCTTCACCGCGCCGCCTGCCGGAACCTTTAACACGCAGAACGTTCGCGACACCATCTATATGCCGGGATTCTACAATTGGAATTTCGGAGTCTTCAAGTCCTTCCCTATCCGCGAAAGCATGGGGTTCCAATTCCGCGCCGAGGCCTTCAACTTCCTGAACCATCCGAATTGGGGCGGCGCCAGCGGCGGCGGCGTGAACTTCGATCCCACAAGCTCCACCTTCGGAGAGGTCACCTCCAAGGGCAGCGGACCGGGCGGCGGCGGCGAGCGCAACATCCAGCTCTCGCTGCGGTTTTACTTCTAATGCAATTAGGAGTTCCCCTGGCTGTAGCGGCGGCCGCTGGCAGCCGGTTATAATAAAGACCGGCGGGCAGAGGCTGCCGCTACAACTGCGAAAAGGCCTCTTTGAGGGGTCACCCATCGCGGATCCCCCCGGCGGGCGTTGCCGGCAGACAGCGGCGATTGGAAAGGCGGCCTTTTATGACCATTGGCGACACTGGCTCCAGCCAGCCCATGCAAAGTCTCGAAGAATGGGACGACTTTGTCGCCACGCGATACCGCCAAGATAAGCCGGAGACCGAATTTCGTAACTACTCGGCGGATGCGAATGCGGGGGTGAAGGAGTTCTACCGTCAAAATCATGCGCGTCAGACGCTCGACTTCGTACTCGCCAAAAAGGCGGAATACCTGCAACTGAATCGCGGCAAGAAAAGCATCTGGGAAGCCGCCGAATATCTGAATACACTGGTTGACGATAGCGACCCGGATACGGATCTTTCTCAAATCGAGCACCTGCTGCAGACGTCTGAAGCGATCCGCCGGGACGGACATCCGCGCTGGTTTATTTTGACGGGTTTTATTCACGATTTAGGCAAGTTGCTCTGTCTTTACGGTGAGCCGCAGTGGGCGGTGGTCGGCGACACGTTTCCGGTTGGCTGCGCCTACTCCGGCGAGGTTGTTTTTCCGGAGTTTTTCTCCGCCAACCCGGACTGCCGCGTCCCGCAGTATCAAACGCAGTATGGAGTCTACGAGCCGCACTGCGGCCTTGATAAGGTCCACCTGTCCTGGGGCCACGATGAATACATTTACCAGGTGACCAGGAATTACTTGCCCGAACCCGCGCAATACATGCTGCGCTACCATTCGTTTTACGCCGCTCACCGCCATGGCGCTTACCGCCATCTGATGAGCGAACACGATGAACAGATGTTCAATGGCGTGAGGAAGTTCAATCCCTACGACCTCTATTCCAAGGGTAGCGTGCGCCCCCAACTCAAGGAATTGCGGCCCTATTATGAAGGTCTTGTGGCGGAATTTTTCCCTCCGCAAATCGATTGGTAGCCATCGGCCGCCAGCCGGCGCCCGGCATCAAAGGTCAACCGCATTTCACACAAGGTTTCGAGCTTGCCGCGCGAATTTAGATCGCGGACCGGCGCCAGCGAGTCTTCTCTCCTCGATTTAGCGGCAACTTTATTTCCCTTTAATCACGGATTGTCATACCTGAATCGCGGACCCCGTTCCGCGCGAAGTTCGTCCGCGATTTAGATGCGAAAGCGGCAACAACAGGAAACCACGTTCTCATCCGGATCAACCAGGACGGCCCCAGCACAGCATTGATCTGCTCGATAGAACCTTCGGTGTACCGGCCTACGCCCAACGGGAAAGAGAATCGCTCTTGTTGGCCCGCGGATGGATGGAATGGAGCAGCCCGGCCGCTGTATCTGGTGGGCCCAATACACGAACCGTGGCAACGGCGTGGCTAGCTCGCAGAAACCGGCTTGCGACCGTCCACGGTCTCGCCACTCTCCAAGAAAGCCTGCAACCATCGCAACATTCTCGGCCAACCGCTGTAACTCATGGCCACTTCGAGATGGGCAGCAAGCCCGCTATGGCGAATTCGGACCAGAGTACCTTGATGGGTTGGCTCCAACTCCCAGCGGACCGTCGTTTTCACGGCGCCCGTCCAGCTTGCGACCCACGTGTAGACCAGTAGACGCGGCGGATCAACTTCCAGATATTCGCCAACGACCTCGAAGTTGCGGCCGTCCGCATCCAACCCGGCGCTGCGCCATTTTCCCCCGGCGCGCAGGTCGTTATGGAACTCCGTACAGCGATAGACGCCGGCCTGTCCCCACCATTGTGGCACTTGCCCGGGATCAGTAAGCGCCCGGAACACCCGCTCCGGCTGGGCGGCGATATGAATCTCACTGACTATTGAATCTGCATCGGGACTAACACTTGATGCTGTCATGTTGAATTCTCCGTTCGAAGTGTGGGTCATTTCTTTTTCATCCGGGACCCGGAAGGCTCATTTGCGCGCCCGGTTTCAACAAAAGCCTTCAGGCTGGTAAGGTTCATTTGCCAGAAAATTCGATATTGACTGAGCCAGGAATCGACAGCTTTCAGCGGAGCAGGATTCAACCGGTAAAAGCGGCGCCGGCCCTCGCGGCGCTCTTCGACCAGATGGGCGCGTCGAAGCAGGCGCAAGTGTTTCGAAATAGCCGGCCGTGAGACGGTAAAGGCCTGGGCGATCCGGCCTGCGGGCTGGCTTCCGTGCCGCAGGAGCTCAAGCACGGCGCGACGGGTGGGATCAGCGAGGGCGCTAAAGGCAGCCTCCGCAGAATATGTAACCGGACGGTGACGCATAATATGTAACTATATGGTTTCATAAGTGGACGTGTCAAGCGATTTTCCCGCAATAAGAATGGCGCGAGGGGCCGGTCCTTATAGGGAACTGCTTGCGGGTTGCGGTGGCGCGAGGGGGAACGAGATGCGGAAGGTTGTGCCTTGATTAACTTCAGTCAAAAAGTGGATTGAGCCTTCGTGAAGCTGGATGATGCGATACGCCATGGCCAGGCCTATTCCACTGCCACCCGGCTTGGTGGTGTAAAACAGGGAAAAGATTTTATTCTGCGCCTCCTTGGGGATGCCGGTTCCCTGATCGGCGATATCCACGCCCACGCTTTCGCGGGTGGACTGGGGCCGCACACGCAGCTCGCCCCCGTGGGGCATGGCCTGGCAGCCGTTCAGCACCAGGTTCAGCAGGGCTTGCTTGATGAGGTCACGGTCCGCATGGAGGGCCGGCGTGACGCCATTCTGCTCAAGCACCAGCCGGACGTTGTTCTGGCGGGCCTGCGGCTCGGCCAGGGTGAATACTTCACGCACCAGGTCGTTCACGCTGATGGCGCTGCGATTGATTTCGAGGGGCCGGGTGAAGTCGAGGAAGGTTTTCACTACGCGGTCAAGGCGGCGGATTTCCGTCGACAGGATTTCGAGCTGAGGCTTCACGTCGTCGCCGCTTTCGATAAGCTTTGCCTTAAGAATCTCCACCTGCAAGATCATGGCGTTGAGCGGATTCTTTACTTCGTGAGCCACCCCGGAGGTAAGGCGTCCGAGCGCCGCGAGCTTCGTGGTGATCCCAATCTGGTCTTGCAGTTGAGCTCGTGTGCCCGCGTCGCGCAGCGTGACGAGGCTTGCCACCTGGCGGCCCTGCTCGCTGACAAAATGAGCGGTGACGGCCACGCGGGGCGTTTCGGGATTATCCGGGAGTTCCACAGGATGTCCCGCCAGAGAAAGCCGCTCACGAAACGCGCGGCCAAGAACGCTGTTGAGCGGTCCCGACCCCGCAAACACTTCAGCGGCCTGTTGGTGAACCAATCCGTCGGTTTGAATCCCCAGGAAACGCGAAACCGAAGCGGTAGCCAGCACCAGCCGGTCCTCGCTATCGAAAAGCATGAGGCCGTCCACGAGATTTGCAAACAACTGGTCCAGATTCTCCCGCAGGGCCAGGTAGGCGGCTTTTTCACCGCGCATCTGCTCGCCCAGTAAATTGAGCTTACTCGAGAGCACGCCCCATTCGTCCTCGCGCTTCAGCTTGACAGGCTCGCTGAATTCGCCGCGCGCGAGGCGGTCCACGCTTTGGGAAATCGTCTGCAGCGGGCGCAGCAGGCGGAAGGAAAGGATTCCTGCCGTTAGTGTGCCAAGGATAATCACCAGGGCCGCCATTTCGAGCGCCGCCTTCAAATGCGGCGTGAGCGCCTGCCCCGCAAGCAGCGCGGTGGAAACGCCAATTCGCACGCTGCAGAAGGGCTTCTGGTCGATTTCGAGGGGCAGCACCACCTGGTAGACCTGCGGCGGCCCGTAGATCAGCCGGAGTTGCTGGACCAAGCCCGCGTGGACCAGGTAGGAGAGGGGCGTTGTGGGGGCAAGCGTCTGCCCAATCATCGTGGGAGCATTGTGCGCCAGGACGATTCCACGGGTGGTGGTGACGGCCACGTAATCAATCGTAGGAAAGTTGCTCACCTCCGATTGCAAGAGCGTGCGCAATCCGTCGTCCTGGCTGAGACGGACTTGCAAGTAGGCGCGCACTTCGGCGGCGTCTTTTGCGTCAATGTAGGGTGGAATGCGGGTCGCCCCCACGACAGCCCTCATGCGGGAGTACGTTTCATCGCGGACGTAGTTTCCAATCTGCTGCACGTTGCTGATCGTCTGGCGCACGAACGTCACCACGTAGACGCTCGAGGCGGCCAGGACCAAGACCAGAACCAAAAGGGACATGAGTACGGTGAGCTTAACTTTGAGACTCGTTCTCGTACTCCTTTAGCTTGTTGTGTAGGGTTTTCAGACTGATGCCCAGAATTTCAGCCGCCCGGGTCTTATTGTTATTCGTGTAAACAAGGGTCTCACGAATCAGAAGCCGCTCGGCGCCGGCCACGGTAAGCCCGGCGTGCAACGTGAGGTCGCCATCCGCGTGTGCGGGAGTCATCCGGCCAAACTCTGGCGAGAGGTCCACGGTCCGCAGCACCTCGCCCGAGCACACGACCACCCCGCGCTCAATGGTGTTGCGCAGTTCCCTCACGTTGCCCGGCCAGGTATGCCGCCGGAAGAGATCGATCACGGCGGAATCAACCACCTTCACCGACTTCTGGTGCTTGCGGTTCAGGTCCTCAAGAAGCGTCGAGATAAGGTATTCGAGGTCCTCCAGGTGCTCGCGCAAAGTGGGCATGACGATGAGAACGACGTTGAGGCGGAAATAAAGATCGCTGCGCAAATGCCCTGAGCTTACGGCTTCCTCGGGCGCCTTATTGGTTGCGGCGAGCACGCGCACGTCGGTGAGAATCTCCGCCTTGCTTCCGAGCCTCCGCACCTTCGAATCCTCGAGCACGCGCAGGAGCTTGGCTTGCGTGCCCATTGGCATTTCACCGATTTCGTCAAGCAGCAAAGTGCCGCCGTCCGCCAGCTCGAAGCAGCCGGCGCGCCGGTCGATCGCGCCCGTGAACGCCCCTCGTTCGTGGCCGAAGATCTCGCTTTCCATCAAGCTTTCGGGAATGGCCGCGCAGTTGACGGCGACGAAGGGATTCAGACGGCGCGGGCTCAAATCGTGAATCGTGCGCGCCGCCAGCTCCTTTCCGGTTCCACTTTCGCCGGTGATCAACACGGAGGCGCTCGACGGCGCAATCTGCGTAATGAGCGACATCACCTCCTGCATCTTTTTTGACTTGCCCACAAGGCTGCCGAGGATGCCGGCGTCGCGCAAACGCCGCTGGGCGATCTCAAGCGCCCGCTCGTTCATCCGCCGTTCGAGGCAATTGCGAAGCTCAACCTGCAGCTTCTTCACGTCGAGAGGCTTCTCGAGAAAATTGAACGCGCCAAGCTTGGTGGCCTCCACCGCTTCCTCAATGGTTCCCTGCCCCGAAAGCATGATGAAGCTCGGGCTCGGCTGTGAGTGGCGAATCTGTCTGAGCAGATCCATTCCGCCGACCTCCGGCATCCGGAGGTCGCAAATCACCACGACGGGATCAAAATAGGGGATTTTCTCCAGCGCTTCACGGCCATGAGAAGCCGTCTCCGTTTCGTAACCCCAGCCCTGAAGCAGCGTGGCGAGGCCTTCTCTCTCATTAGCCTCGTCATCCACGACCAGAACTCGGGCATCCTTATTAATTTTCATTCCTAACCGCCTCGGAGCCGGACCCTGCGCCCTCAGTCTTGCGCCGGCGCCACACAAAGAATACGGGACTGTCCCTTATTGAAGATTACCAATTATAGTGACATCAATCATTGTAGCAGCGGTGTCCCGCCGCCGGTTTTCCGGCGCTCAGAGAGCGCCGCTACAGAAAAAAGCGTCACTATAATTGGTAATCCTCCGTAGAGCAATCTCCCAGCCCTTAACATTATACAAGGGCTGTGAGGTTCTCAACTTGGATTGTTCTGGCGGGTAGTGTCTCAGTTTCGGACCGGAATGGGTGTAGCGCTGGGCTTCAGAGTCTGTGTGACAACTGCGGTTGTCACACAGACTCTTCAGCCCGGCACATGCCGCCCTAAAGGGCGGCGCTACGCCTGAAACTGAGACACTACCTTCTGGCGGAACGTTTGGAAAGCGGTCACGACGCAGGAACGTCGAGAATGTCGCGGATTTTCCGTCCAAGGACGTCTGAGGTAAAGGGCTTGTGGATAAAATGGGAGTTTTGTTCGAGCACGCTCGCGCTGCCCACCTTATTGCCCGCGTATCCGGTCATAAAGAGGACGTTCGTTTCAGGGTGGGGGCCCTTCACCAGGCGGGCAAGCTCCTGTCCATTCATCCCCGGCATGGCGATATCGGTGAGCATCAGGTGGATTGCCTTCCCATACTTCTTCGAGAGCTCGAGCGCCTCCTCCGCCAGCGAAGCTTCGAGGACGTGATACCCCATGTTTCGCAACAACTTGCCCAGTAAGATTCGAACCGAGTCTTCGTCCTCGACCACCATGACCGTTTCGGACCCCATATGCTTGCGCTCGTGAACGCCCTGCGGCTTCTGAACGCTCAAATCCTCCTCCACCGCCGGCAGATAAATCTTGAACGTAGTTCCATGGCCAAGCTCGCTTGAAACCCAAATATAACCCCCGCTTTGTTTGACGATGCCATAGACGGTTGAGAGCCCAAGTCCCGTGCCTTTTCCTTTTTCTTTGGTTGTGAAAAAAGGCTCGAAGATGCGGGCTTTTGTAGCGTTGTCCATGCCCGTCCCGGAATCTGAGACTTCCATCAGCACGTAGGGGCCGGCCTTTACCCGCACACCTTCCGCCGTCACCGTTTCATCGAGAATGACGTTCGTTGTCTCAATGGAAAGCTTCCCGCCGTCAGGCAGGGCGTCGCGGGCATTCACGGCAAGGTTCATGATTACCTGCTCGATTTGAGTAGGATCCGCCTTAATGCGCCCGGGATCTCCGCCGGGAATGATGCTGAGCGTGACGTTTTCACCGATCAGCCGGTGCAGCATCTTGCTAAGCTCCTCGATGACGGCGTTCAAATCGATCACCTGAGGTGACATCATCTGCAAACGGCTGAACGCCAGCAACTGGCGCGTGAGCGACGCCGCGCGCTCGCCCGCCTTCCTGATCTCCGTGGTGTACCGCCGCGCCGCGCTATTACGCGGCAGCTTTTCAAGCACCATGTCGCTGTAGCCGAGAATGGCGGTGAGGAGGTTGTTGAAATCGTGCGCCACGCCCCCAGCCAATTGCCCCACCGCTTCCATCTTCTGCGCCTGGAAGAGCTGCTGGAGCAGCAGCCGGCGCTCTGTGACGTCACGGTAATTGATCACCACGGCGCGGACAGAAGGGTCTTCCAGCATGTTAGTTCCGAGCGCCTCGATCCATCTCCACGTCCCGTCCTTGTGACGGTAACGGACCTGCGTGGTAACGGATCCTGAGGGGTTCTGGAGAAGTTCTGCAAAGGCAGGCAGCACCTGCCGCTGGTCGTCGGGATGGATCAGTTCGAAGATATTCTTCCCGACTCTTTCCTCGAGGGCATAGCCAAAAATCGGGCTTACCGCGTGGCTGGATAAAATAACCTTCCCCGTCGCATCCACCAGCGAAATGGCGTCGGCGCTGTTTTCTACCAGAGCTTTAAAGCGGTTTTCGCTTTGGCGGACCGCCTCCTCGGCTCGCTTCCATTCGGTAATCTCGATCAGCGTTCCTTCAATCAGCGCCTCTTTACCGTGATCCAGCACGCTCGCGCTGGCAAGCGCCCAGAAGGGCTCGCCGTTCCGGCGCCGGAGCTCGATCTCCAGGCTACTGACAGTCTGGCGGTCAAGAAGGGGGAGCATCAGGCGGTCGTATTCATCCCTGCTAGCCGTGATTTCACGCAGCGGGCAGCCTATTATCCTCTCCTTGCTGGGACAGGCGAACATGCGTACGCACGCATCGTTTAAGTCGATAATGCGCCCGTCGAGGGATGCCTGATAGATTCCGGCCAGGCTGCGCTCGAAAAGCATTCGATATCGGCCCTCAGCGCGCTCTTTTTCCTCGCGCAACGTTTTGATTTCGAGAGCGCGGCCGACGGCAAATGGCAACCTTCCCAGTTCGCTGGGTGAGACGACTTCGGCTGCCCCCTCGAGCGCGCTGGACAGACCTTTGCCGTTGGGCATACCAGACGAGATCAGAATAAAGGGAACCTTGCCTTCGAATTGACCTTCAAGAGATGGGTCTTCCTGGCCGGGCTGACGCGAGTGTGAAATGAGCGCGATATCGTAGGCGCGCGCGGAGAGAGCCTCTAAAGCTCTGGATATTGTCTCGACGTCGTCCGCAACAGGCTGGAAGCCGGCCAATTTTAGTTCGGAGAGGCAACGAAAGCTCAACTCGCGGTCTAGCCCAGCAATGAGAAGCTGCAGCCCCGGCCCTCTCGAGAAGTACCCGGAATTGCCATTAGGGTTGGACACATGCCGCAAGCCCTCTATCTTGCGATCCAGCGTGGTTCCCATAGCGTAAAAGTACAGTGATTTTGGGTTATTGTCAATCTACTATTAACTTATCAGTTTATATCTGTTTGAAACGCTCGATTTTTCTAGGGCGTCTGCGAACCGTCAGCGAGTTTCCCGCTATTCGCCTTATGTGCGAGCGGATGGTCTTAATCGAGAGGAGTGTGCAATCCCAGTACGTTGCGCGTTATGAAGGAGCTGGAAAAAGCCGTCTCCTTTGTCCCGTTTGTCTCAAATGTCTCAAAGTGGTCTGATACGCTGAACGAGGGCCTTGTAGCGCAGAGTTTTGCTGTTAAAACCCTGCGGCTTTTCCAATTTTAGATTTCCGATTTGCGATTTTGGAGAGAGCCGCAAGGGGTCTCTGGCGCGAAGCGCCTGTGCGGCTGCTGTAGGGGCGCTACTTGCTGCGCCCCTCACTGGAAGAGTGTAGCCACGGTCAATCGTCTTTTGCCGTTTCGTGATTGACCGGGGACGTTCATCGGGCGCTACAACCCACGGTCAGAAAAACACTGACTGTTGCCACCACCAATTATGCAAGCGAGCGAAAGCAGAAAGGTGATCTGGCGAACGGGCCGCACGGCGCTCGGCGTGCAGTGGCAAGCAGGGTAAGGCAAAAACAAAAAAGGATTGTTTTACTTTTTCCAAGTCATTGAAAACAAAGAGTCGAAACCGGAACGAACCGGAACGAACCGGACTCTAATGTTTGTAAAATCAATGCAAGCGACTGAATATGAAGGGGATAGCCGGATTGATCCGGTACAATGAGGCATATTGCACAAAATAAAGGGGATTGCGGCTTGAGTCGGAGGTTTTCTCCGCTTGGAGGTCAAAAACTGCCGTTTTCTCCGGTTTGGGTCCGGTTCGTGACCGGGCCTCAAATCCAAAATACGGGGCTTTCCCGCTTCGGTCCATTCACGTTTTGGCGTATTTGGCGCGGTAGCGTTCGTACTTCAAACGCAGGGCAGCCTGTGCACCATGGCTGGTTTCTTGTAGCGCGGCGTTTCCTACACGAGCCGGGTGAAACTGCCGATATACTTGGCTTGGGAGTAACACGCGAGTGGATGGTGGGCGATACAGGATTCGAACC
>JBOGJY010000307.1:0-7090 GCA_050745325.1 Terriglobia bacterium | reverse complement strand
GCTATGGGTGGCGACGGCCAAGTCACTATGGGCGAGAGCATCATGAAGCAAAACGCCCGCAAGATTCGCCGCCTTTACAGTGACAAAGTCATTGCTGGCTTCGCGGGCAGCACGGCTGACGCTCTTTCCCTCTTTTCCCGCTTCGAACAGAAACTCGAGGAATATCACGGCAACCTGAGCCGCGCCGTTGTTGAGCTGGCTAAAGACTGGCGGACAGACCGGGCTTTGCGCCATCTCGAGGCCTTGCTTCTGGTGGCGGACACAAAAAATACCTATCTGGTGAGCGGAAACGGGGATGTGATTGAGCCGGATGATGGCATTGTCGCCATCGGCTCTGGAGGCCCTTACGCTTTAGCCGCCGCCCGGGCGCTGGCCAAACACACCACGCTCGAACCTAAGGCCATCGTGGAGGAAGCTCTCCACATCGCAGGCCAGATTTGTATTTTTACGAACGAGAGCCTCTCCATTGAGGAATTGTAATTCGCCCGAAGGCGCTCAAGAAGCGGGCGACTTGGGCTGATCTTCACTAAGGGTGCGAAAGGGGTTTTTCAGTTGCTGGGCTGGCTTGTGATTCGTAAACATTGAGGGATATCCGGCCGGTACCTCAACGCAGAGGCCAAGAAAGGCAAGGACGGCTGGCAAGCACGTTTAATCCCGGCATCTGTGCTGATATGGTCTTCTACCTTCCAGAAAATATCGAAGCCACGGTTACAGCGGATGATATGTCGCCGCGCCAGATTGTGGCCGAGCTCGACAAACACGTGGTGGGGCAGGCTCAGGCAAAGCGTTCTGTAGCCGTTGCGCTGCGCAACCGCATGAGGCGCCAGAAGCTGCCCGAGGAACTCGCCGACGACATCCTCCCAAAGAACATCATCATGATCGGCCCCACAGGGGTAGGCAAAACCGAGATTGCGCGCCGCCTCGCCCGCTTGACGAACTCACCCTTCATTAAGGTGGAGGCCTCCCGCTTCACCGAGGTGGGTTACGTGGGCCGCGACGTGGAGTCGATGATTCGCGACCTCGTTGAGATCTCGATTGATATGGTGCGCGAAGAGAAAGTCAGCGAAGTCGCGGAGAAAGCCGAGCAAAACGCCGAAGAGCGGCTTCTGGACTTGCTGCTGCCTGCCGCGCCCGCCGCGAAGGGCGATCAGGCGTCACCCGAAGAAATCGAGCGCACGCGAGAGCAGTATCAGCGGACGCGCGAAAAGTTGCGCGCCCAGTTGCGCGAAGGCAAGCTCGACGAGCGCCAGGTAGAGGTTGATGTCCGCGAGCGCAGTTTCCCTGCCTTTGAGATCGTTTCCTCACAGGGCATCGAGGAAATGGATATCAATATTAAGGATATCCTGCCGGGACTCTTCGGACAGCGGTCCAAAAAGCGGCGGATGCGCGTGGGCGACGCCATGGACTACCTGATCCAGGAAGAAGAAGGCAAGCTGATTGATATGGATCAGGTCACGCGTACAGCCGTTGAACGCGCCGAGCAATCTGGAATCATTTTTGTCGATGAGATCGATAAGATTGCCGGGCGTGAGCACGGACATGGCCCCGACGTCAGCCGCGAGGGCGTCCAGCGGGATATCCTGCCAATCGTCGAAGGAACCACGGTCAACACACGCTATGGGATGATCAGGACGGACCACATCTTATTCATCGCCGCCGGCGCCTTCCACGTCAGTAAGCCCTCGGACCTGATCCCCGAGCTTCAGGGGCGGTTCCCCATCCGGGTGGAGCTGCACTCCCTTACTCTGGAGGACTTCATCAGAATCCTTAAGGAGCCGAAGAGCGCGCTGGTGAAACAGTACGCGGCCCTGCTTGAGACTGAAGGCATCAAGCTGACCTTTACGGACGATGCGCTCGAGGAAGTTGCCAGGTTTGCGGCGCTGGTGAACGACCAAACGGAAAATATCGGGGCGCGCCGCCTGCATACCATCATGGAAAAACTTCTTGATGAGATTTCTTTCGAGGGGCCTGACCTGAAAAAGAAAACGGTCAAGATTGACGCCGCCTACGTCCAAAAACAACTGGCGGACATCGTCAAGAATCAGGATTTGAGCCGGTATATCTTGTGACCCGGTCGCCGGACGACGCGGTTATGGCGGAACTGAAGAGTCTGTGTGACAACTGCGGTTGTAGCGGCGGCGTCCCCGCCGCCGAGTTTTGTTTCTAACATTTCGGCGGCGAGACGCCGCCGCTACAGCTTGTCTGCGCTCTTTCGTGAGCCTCCATTCAAAAATACTTGGGTTGCCGCCGCGCCGCTTTCATCTGCTTGCGGCGCTCGCGGCCGTCTGCTTATTTTGGGGATGCGCGGCAGAGGGGCCGCCACACCCGCCTCGCATTCAAACACCAGAACAAGTGAAAGACTTAGGCGTCACGCAAGCGGGCCGCGCTCTGGTCTTGAGCTTCACCGCGCCGGGCCTTGCGACGGATGGCCGCCGGCTGACGGAGCCGCTTGAAGTGGAAATATTCCGCCAGGCCACAGGCCGCGGGACGCCGCAGTCGAGCGCCTTCACCTCGCCCACGCCGTTGAAGCCCTTCGCGTCCATCGAGCCGCAAGAGCTTCGCCAGTTTGAACACGGAAACAGGATCACTTATAGGGTTGAGCTCACGGCGGGAGAGTATTCACGGTCCGTGGGGACAGTATTTGCTTTCAGGGTCGTCACTCTCACGCGCGGCTTTCGCGGCCATCCTCACCGGGGTGAACCGTCGAATATCGCAACCACGGAGCTGCTCGACGTCTCGCCGCCGCTCGTGAATCTGATCGTGCGCCAGGCGCCACACGCGCTCGAACTCGAATGGTCCGCTCCCAAGGCAAGCTTGACGGGCGGCCCGCTTCCTGCCATCGCGGGATACCGCGTCTATCGCGGTGTGAAGACCCAGCCCGGAGAACCCGTGTCAATGGGCAAGGCTTCCTCCACCGCGTATCGAGACACTCACTTCCAGTTCGGAGAGACTTACATTTACCGGGTGGCCGCAATCTTTACCAGCGGCGGCTATACTGCAACGTCGGCTGAGTCCGAGCCGGTTGAGATAACGCCACGCGAGATTTTCCCGCCTCCAGCGCCAGCCGGCCTGACGGCAGTCTATACGGGCACGGCGGTCGAGTTAATTTGGAAGCCTGAAATCGAGCCTAATCTCGCCGGTTACAACGTGTACCGCCAGGAGCCAGGGAAACCGGGCCAGCGCCTCAACCCGGCATTGCTGCGCACGCCCGCTTTTTCCGATGGCGCGATTATGCAGGGCGCAAAATACGTTTATTGGGTTACGGCCATCGACGCCGCCAAAAACGAAAGCGCGCCCTCCGCGCGCGTTGCCGTCGAAACTCGATAGGCAAGCGCCTCCCATTAAAGTCGCCATCCGTTAAAATCGTCGGTGCGGTACAATGCTAGTTCGCAAAAATCAATAGTTTTACAAGTAGGTACATTAAGTTCGAGACTCATACTTTTGTCCTAGGAGACACCAGAGATGACAGAAACTACGGCCCGCGGGAGCGAATACGTCAATTTAATCACGAGATGGCTGGCGTTTGGCGCCCTGTCAATAGGATGCGCGGCTCTGGCGCTTGCCGGTCCACGCCCTGCTCGCGCAAACAATCCCAGCCATACGAAAAACCACAGCGGGAATATCCTCCTGAATTCCAGCGTAACCATCCTCCAAAGCCCCAATGCGCCGGGGCCAATTCAGCTCGCGGCGGAAGATCTAGCGAGTGATTTCGAAAAGGTGATGAGCAAGAAGCCAGCCATCATTACTCAGGAAAAAGGCGCCGGGCCGGTGACGATCCTGATTGGCGAGCAATCGGAGATTCCGCAAGCGATCCGTCCGGCGAACTTGACCGCGCCCGAATCATTTTCAATTTCCGTGACTACGGCGAATTGGAATGAGAAGCGGCCCACCAAGGTAGTGGTGCTTGCCGGGGCCGACATGCGCGGCGCGATTTACGCCATCTATGAATTCTCCCAAAAGTATCTCGGCATCGATCCCATGTATTACTGGACAGACCACCAGCCTACTCACCGCGCGTCGATTGAACTGCCCGCGTCGCTGGATGAAAACTTCCCCGCTCCTGTTTTCAAATATCGCGGCCTCTTCATCAACGACGAAGACCTGCTGACCGGATGGGCGCCGGGGGAGAAAAAAGATCATACGGGAATATCTCTTGCCGTGTGGAACAAGATCTACGAAACCATCCTCCGGCTGAAAGGAAACATGGTTGCGCCGGGAACGTGGATTTTCCCGGATGACCCGCAGGTCAAGCTGGCCGCCAAACGCGGCCTGATCGTCACTCAGCACCACGCCATTCCGCTGGGCCTGAATGTTGCCCGCTGGCCCAAGGACGTGCCCTATAACTACACCACGCATCCCGAAATTCTTGAGCGGGCCTGGAAGGACGCCGTCAATTCTTATGTTCCGGGCCAGGAGGTGCTTTGGTCAGTGGGTCTGCGCGGCTTGTCCGATGTGACTTACGCTTCCATGGACCCGAGTGTCCGGAACAATAACAAGGCGTTGGGCCAGCTCATCAGCAAGGCCATTGCGGACCAAATAAACATTGTGCGCGCCGTCCGCCCGGACGCGAAGTTTGTAACCAACTTGTGGCAGGAGGGCGCAAGACTCGTCCAGCAAGGCGACCTGAAAATTCCTCCCGAGGTGACGAAGGTGTGGGCGGATGGCGGGTATGGCTATCTCCAAGACCACGGTGAAGTCGCCGCCGGGCAGGGCGCTTACGATCACGTGGCCATGATGAACGGACGCGCCAATCAGCTTACGGAGATGGTCCCGATTCAACGCAGCTTTTCCGAGCTCGGCCGCTATATCAAAGTCGGCGCCACGGACTATTTTCTCGTCAATACCAGCGATATTCGTCCGGTTACCATGTCGATTCGAGCTGTGATGGATGTGGCATGGAAGGGGCTTCCGAGTGGCGCCGACCCCGCCGATGAGTTCTACCGGCAATGGTCGTCGGAGGAATTCGGAGAAAAGGCTGCTCCCCAGATCGCCAGGCTTTACAAAGAATACTTCGACGCTCCCGCGCATTTTGGCGATCCGGTGCGGGAGTATGGAGATCAGCTTTACCACACTGAGGCGCGCCGCATGATGCTGACCTACATGATCGACTCGCCGCTGTACGCGATTCCGAGCCAGGCGCCGAAATGGGAAGCGGCGCGCCTTCTGGATCGGGGATTTGGGTTCGGTCCAAACCGGATGACCGGAAAGGAATGGCTGAACCAGGCCACGGCCCGGGAAATCCAGCAATGCGGTGATGCACAGCCGCGCTGGGACGCGGTCTGGAAGAAGGCGCTGGCGATCGAGCCGCTGGTTCCCGCGGCGCGCCAGCCGTTCTATCACGCCCAGGCGCTGGCGATGATTGCCATCAACCGCGAGAGCAATCACATTCTGTATCTCGTCTCAAAAGCCATTCAGGACGCCCAAAATGGCCAGACCGCACAGGCCCGCGAAGAGACTCACCAGGCCTTGAGCGCCCTTGACCGTATTCAGCAGGCGGAGGCCGCCGCCGAATACGGTAAGTGGAAAAATTGGTATCGGGGGGACTGGCTCACCGGCGTTTACCGGACGCGCCAAATCGCCCAAACCTTCTCAAACTTTCTCGACGATCCGCTGACTCACATCGCTCCGCCGGTCTTATGGGACGGTTGGGAGGCGTATTACCACATCATGCACTACGAAGGAGACCGGTCGGCGGACGTGAAGTAGCTGTCGCGGTGGCCTCTGGCCGCCGGTTTTTGAATAGTAGTAAAGGCCGGCGGCCAGATGCCGCCGCTACAAAACCACAGTTATCACACAGACTCTTCAGGTTTGATGAAAGCCGGCGCTAATAAGGGAAAGGCGCTCCCGCGCGAACGATCCGGATGTCATGATCGGTAAACTTGAAATGCGCCCCAGGAAGCTCATATTTGGGCATGTGGCAGGTGACGCAATTTTTTGGGCTCACAGGGCAGGCTGGCGCGGTCCTGGCGGCTGAGAGTTTAACCGATTCACCGCGACTCCGGTGGCAGGCCAGGCATTTTGAATCGTAGAAAGCTGCATCCGTGCGGACTTCGTGATGAGGGTTGTGGCACGCCAAGCAACTGATGCGGGGATCGGTGGTGTCAAAGCAGCGGCTGTTCTCCAAGCGGTAAGGTTGGAAGCGCAAGTCCTGGATCCCTTCCAGATTCATCATTGCCACCTGCTGCCAGCTTCGATGGCAGGAGCCGCAGAAATCCGAGAGATCCTGGGTGCTGAGGCGGCCTGGGTTAAAGATATTGGGGGACTTGGAATCACCCTTCTCAATTGCTTCCACATGCGCAGCCCCCGGTCCGTGGCAGCCTTCACAGGTAATGCCCGGCATGAGATGTTCAACTTGTAATTGTCCACCCCGGACGGCCGCCGTGGAATGGCAGGAGAAACAATCGCGAGCCTCCTCCGCGCTTGTGCGGCGGCCCGCAGCCTCTTCCACATTCGTGGGATGGCTGCCGCGATAGCCCATCGTCAAATCCAGGTCCTGGGTATCATTGAAAAAACTTACGCGGCTTTCGTAGTACGCCCCATTGTGCTGGTATACGTAAGTTTGGCCCGCATGGCCTTGACCAAAGGCGTCGACGATGGGCACGGAAAATACCGACTTTCCATCCGTGACAGAGTAAGTGCTTCGGCCGCCCTGAGTGACAATATGATAGGTGTAGGGACCGATGCGGCGCGTCAGGTCCGGATGCGCGTGAAGGATGCGGCACGTGGCCGCCGGTTCCAGAGCGTGCGCCATGGCTGTCTGCTCCTGGAAGCGGGCTTCAGGAAGATGGCATTGAGCGCAGACCTTGTTCCCGGTGTAGTGCGCTCCGGCTGGCGCTTGGGTGGGCTGCCAATTGGTCCTGGGAAAATTAGCGGTGATGGCGCTCTGGGCGCAAAGGCAACTTGGAGCGAACAGGCAAAGCGCAGCCGCAAGCACGCCATACGCGAACCCTGCATGCTGGCTTCCCCTTCCGCTCCGTGAGTTTTTGGGATTCACCATCGCCACAGTAAGGTAGCGCATCTATAAGGTCGTCGGCGATGTCAAGTAAAAGTTCATCTAAAGCCTTTTTTCTCCGGGCGCGGAGCGCCCGCC
>JBOGJY010000306.1:0-4317 GCA_050745325.1 Terriglobia bacterium | reverse complement strand
GGAGAATATTAACCACGCCCTTCTTTTGCAAAGGTGAAGCTGGCTGTAGTGTCTCGCAATTGGCTTAGCCCGGTAGCGCCGCCGTCCCGGCGGCATTTGCCGGCAAGACGCCGGCGTTACGGGAAATCGGCGCTACGTCAATTCACAGGGGTGCGCCGGGCATTTATTCCAAGCTTCTTCATCCGGCTGCGCAATGTATTGGGGTGAACTTTAAGGATGGTCGCCGCGCCCTTCGGCCCTTCGATCACCCCTCCGGTCTGATCGAGCACGGCGCGGATGTGCTGCCGTTCGACTTCTTCCAGAGAAACGGAGTGAATTCCCGGCGCCGCGGGCCCGTTTCCTGGCGCGCCGGCAAGGGTAGCAAGGGTATGGGTCTCGCCGCGGGCAGAGAAAATATCTGTTGTTCCCATCTGCAGCAACGTAGGATCGAGCGACAGAACGGGTCCTTGGGCAAGCACCACGCCGCGCTCAATCACGTTCTGAAGCTCGCGAATATTGCCGGGCCATGCGTACCGCAAAAAAAAATCCATCGTGGCTTGCGAGACGCCCCTGACTTCTTTTCCAAATTTCTTCGAAAAACGGTCGAGAAAAAGGGCGGCAAGCTGTGGGACATCGGTGCGGCGCTCGCGCAGCGGCGGCATGTGCAGCGGAAACACATTCAACCGGTAGAAAAGATCGGCGCGGAAGCGGCCGTCGCGGACCGCTTCCTCAAGGTTGCGGTTGGTTGCCGCAATGATCCGGACGTTAACGCGGATGGTGCGGTCGCTGCCCACCGGCTCGAATTCCTGCTCCTGGAGCACGCGCAGCAGCTTCACCTGGGTTTCGAGCGGCAGCTCGCCCACTTCGTCGAGGAAGATGGCGCCGCCGTCAGCGAGCTGAAAGCGGCCCACGCGCCGCTCAATCGCGCCCGTAAACGCGCCTTTCACGTGGCCAAACAACTCGCTCTCGACCAGCCCGGCGGAGATGGCGCTGCAATCCACTTTAACCAGCGGCCGCCCTTGGCGATGGCTGCGGTCGTGAATGGCGCGCGCAATCAACTCTTTCCCACTTCCGGTCTCGCCCCAGATGAGCGCCGTCGAATCGGTAGGAGCAATCTGCTCCACCTTATGCAGCGCGGCCAGCAGCGCCGGGCTGTTGCCTACAATCTCCTTAAAGTTATGCTCGGCGCGTATTTCCTCCTGGAGATAGACATTCTCGGCTTCGAGGCGCGCTTTCAGCGCCGTGATCTCCTCAAAGGCGTTCATGTTCTCTACCGCCAGACCCACCTGCGTGGCCACGGCGGGAATGAATTCCGCGTCCGAATCCGTATATTGGCCCGGTTTTGCGCTCAAAAGGTTCAGTGTGCCCACAACCCGGCCGCGGGCGATGAGCGGGGCGATGATTAAGGACCGGAAGCCCTCGGCGAAAAGCCGGTGCTCGGTAGGAAACTCGCGCTCTTTGTCCAGGTCCCGCCGCAGCAGCGTCTGGCCGCTCTTGAAGACCCGCCCGGCGGGCGTATCGCTCATGGGAATGTCGAGGTTGCCCCGAAACTCTTTAGAAGGCACCGAAGATTGCAGCACAAACAACCGCAGGGTCTCCGTTCCCGGCCGGTGAACGAAGATGGTGCTGCGGTCGCAGGGGATGAGACGGCTGAGAGCTCCCGTGACCGCGCGGAATAACTCTTCCTGCGTCAGATTGGAGATGATCGCGTTGTTAATCTCAAGCAGCGTGCGTTCCCGCTCCTCGGCGCGTTTGCGCAGGGTGATATCGCGCGATACGGCCAGCAGCCGCTCTGGCTCGCCGATCGAGTTCAGAATGGGGCTTACGATGACATCAAACCACTTGGGCGTTCGGGTCTCAACCGTGGGGAAAAAACCGGTGAAGCGCCCCATCTTACCGTTCCGGGCAGCCTCTACGGCGGCGCGCGCGGCCTCCCGGTCCGCTCCCTGCCAGAACTCAATCCACGAGGAATTGAGCACTGTTCCCAGCTCGCAGATTTCGAGCTCCTGCATTCCTCCTTCGTTCATGAAGAGCAGCCGGCCTTCCAGATCGAGCACCTTGATGCAATCCCGGCTGGTGGCGATAATCCGGGCAAGAAGCTGTGAAGAGGCTGTTAAATCGCTCGAAGGCGCGGCTTGACCGATGGCTTCATCAGGTGACATGGCAATACTCTTCAAATCCGCAGCAGGTGTAGCGCCGGGCTTAATGCCCGGCACATGCCACCCTGCAACAGCGGGGGCAAGCCGACGCCATTATCCAATTAAAAAGACTTTCAAGCTCTTTCTGTGACCGTTTCGCGCTCAGGAGCGCGTAGGCGCTGCGGCCGTTTGCGCAACCAAAAACCTAAACGTAAAAGAAGCAAAAGGGCAACAACAGCGCCGTAAAACACCGGCTTGCGGACATCAGACTTCACCAGCCAGTAGTAGTGTACCACCCCCGCAATGGCGCTCACATAGATCAAGCGGTGCAACATCAACCAGCGTTTTCCTCCCAGGCGGCGAATCCATCCAGCGGTCGAAGTCACAGCCAGAGGGACCATCAAAATAAATCCGGTAAAGCCCACCGTAATAAACGGCCGCTTGTGTACATCGTGCAGCATCTCCGCCAGATCGAAGAATTTGTCGAGGCCGATCCAGGTGGAAAAGTGGAGAAACACATAAAAGAAAGCGAAGAGTCCGAGCATCCTGCGAAAACGGATCAGGTCGGGAAGCCTGAGCAGCCTTCGCGCGGGAGTGACGGCCAGCGTCAGCACGAGAAAAATCAGCGTCCAGTCGCCTGTCTTATGGGTGATGAACTCAATCGGGTTCGCGCCAAGGCCTTGGTGGAACGCCGCCCAGACCAATCGCCCGGCGGGTACAAGGCAAAGCATAAAGACTAAGGGTTTGGTCCATTTGCTGGTGAGAACAGATTTCAAAATTCGGCCTCTTTTAGCCGTCGTTCACGCCGTTTGGGTAGTGTCGCAGTTTCGGGCGTAGCGGCGGGTTTACCCCGCCATATTGTGGCGGCATAAAGCCGCCTCTACATCAAACTGAGACACTCCCGCCGTTTGGCGCCACTTGCAAAGCATCTGAAAGACAGTGACAAGTGATGAGTAACAAGCAACAACCATCCCACTTCTGGTTGTAGTGCAGACTCTACGGGCCCGTCACCGCATCAGAAGTATTTGCGTAAGTCCATGCCGGTATAGAGCTGCGTCACCTGATCGCCGTAGCCGTTGAACATCAAGGTGGGCCGCCGGAAGAACTCACCCAGGCGCCGCTCCTTGGCTTGGCTCCAGCGGGGATGATCGACGTGCGGGTTAACATTCGAATAGAACCCGTACTCGTGAGAGTTCGCCAGGTTCCAGGTGGTGGGGGGCTGCTTCCCGACAAAGCTGATCTTGACAATAGACTTGATGCTCTTGAACCCGTACTTCCAGGGAACCACGAGCCGTACCGGAGCGCCGTCCTGGTTGGGAAGCGTTTCACCGTACATCCCGAAACAGAGGAGGGTGAGGGGGTGCATGGCTTCGTCCATACGGAGTCCTTCGAGGTAGGGAAAGGGAATGCCCGCGTAGCGCCCTTCCGGCATCTCCTTTGAATCGTAAAGGCTTTGGAAAGCGACGTATTTTGCCTTTGAGGTGGGCGCCACCTGCTTGATTAGGACGCTCAGGGGGAAACCAATCCAAGGCACTACAATCGACCAGGCTTCCACGCACCGGTGGCGGTAAATGCGCTCTTCGAGCGGCGCGAGCCGCATGAGCGAATCGAGGTCGAACGTCTTCCGCTGGTTCACCTCGCCCCCTACTTTGACCATCCAAGGGGAGGTCTTCAGTTTCCAGGCATTTTTCGAAGGGTCAAGCTTATCCGTGCCAAACTCGTAATAGTTGTTGTAGTGGGTCACATCGTCAATGGGTGTTTCCTTCTCACTGGTACTGAAAGGGCTTTTGATAAGGCCGCTAAACTTGGCAGCAGCTTCGGCCTTGAGAGAAGGCGCGCTCATCCGCCAGAACGAGCCCGCCGCCAAAAGCCCCGCCGTAGCAGCCGAGGCGCCAAAAAGGAATTTTCGGCGGCTCAGGTAAACACTCTTTGGAGTGATTTCAGACGGCGCAATGTCCGTGCGTTTTTTAATCAACATATCCCACCTCCGGTCGAGCCTCTCAGGTTCTTCGTCAACCGCTCAATTCTATCTCCTGTGATTATATCTGATATCATTACGGGCAAAATCGTTGCCAGGAGCCATTTCACCGCTGTCAGGCTGTAGCGGCGGCCTCTGGCGCTTGGATGGAAAGGCTTCATCAAGCTTTGAGAGCACCGCTGGAATCTGGAGCTTGAATTCGCCTGCGGATCAGGTGAAGGT